>JAZSGJ010000039.1:0-6563 GCA_045532675.1 Eubacteriales bacterium
CGGGAAGAAGTATAAAGGGGTTAAATCTTGTAGATGCGCTCTGTCATTGCTCGGACAACCTTGTTAAATTCGGAGGGCATGAGCTTGCCGCAGGTCTTTCGGTAACACGCGGAGAGCTTGATGCTTTCAGACAGAAAATAAATGAATACGCAAGAAATAATCTTTGCGAAGATGATATGATTCCAACTTTTGATGCTGATTGTGAAGTAGAATTTGAAGACGTTAATCTTCAACTTGCTCAACAACTTCAACATCTCGAGCCTTACGGTGTAAGTAATCCCGTTCCGTCCTTTGTTATGCGTGACGTTTGGGTAAACGAGGTTTCTTCGATAAGCGACGGTAAACATACAAGGATAGTATTAGGTGACGGTGTAAAAACAGTTACGGCTATGTATTTTTCAAATTCCCCTGAGTCCATAGGGGTTTACTCAGGCGATAAAATAGACGTTTTGTTCAATCTTGATATTAATGAGTGGCTTGGCAGGAAGACTGCACAGTTAATTATTAAGGATATTAAAACTCTTTCGGATAAAAACGAAGCCGAATTAATTGAACGCGAACGTTTTGAAGATATATGGAACGGAGCATCATTTTCGGACATGGAAAACATATTGCCGACAAGAGATGATTTCGTTTTGATTTATAAATTTGTTACCGCGTCCTGCCGAGCAGGCTGCAATACTTTTTCGCACAAAGACATGATGCAAAAGCTTTCAAAAAATCCCGAAGGACGCAATATCGGATATATAAAGCTGAAAATCATTATTAAAGTATTGCAAGAATTAAATCTGATGGGAATTGAAGAAATAAGCGAAGAAGTATACCGCTTTACCATAAGATTTTCACAAAAAACAAATCTTGAAAAATCTTCACTTCTTAGGAGATTAAAAAATCAGCAAAGAAGAATTTAATTTAGGTATATTTATGTATAAAGAATTAGAACCGTTGCTCTCGGTTATAGAAAAAAACGAAAAGAGCTACGACATTGAAAAAATCAAAAAATCTTTTGAATACGCAAAATCCTTGCATGACGGTCAATTCCGACTCAGCGGTGAACCTTATATAAGCCATCCCGTTTCTGTTGCGGTTATCGTTGCCGAGCTCGGTCTTGATACCGACTCGATTTGTGCGGCACTGCTTCACGATACCGTTGAGGATTGCTCTGAAAAAACAAGTCTTGAAATTATTGCAAAAATGTTTGGCAATGAAGTTGCAATGCTCGTTGACGGCGTGACTAAAATAATTCAGGTTCAAATTGCAGATAAAGAAGAAGCTCATATAGAAAATATAAGAAAAATGCTTCTTGCTATGAATAAAGATATCAGAGTTATCTTTATCAAGCTGTGCGACAGACTTCACAATATGCGCACTCTCGGTGTAAAAAAAGAGGACAGACAGCGTGCTATTGCGCTTGAAACGATGTATATTTACGCTCCTCTTGCTCATAGGCTTGGTATACAAAAAATCAAACATGAGCTTGAAAATATAAGTCTTTATTATCTTGACAGAGTTGGATACGATGAAGTAAGTGAAAACATTGATAAAAAGTATGGCTTAAACATCGATTTTATCGAACAGGCAAAAAAGATAATTTCAGAAAAGCTTGAGGAAAATCATATAAATTTCACCCTCGAAGGAAGAGTAAAATCTGTGTACAGTCTTTACAGAAAAATGTATGCACGAAATAAAGCCTTTGACGAAATATATGATTTTTACGCAGTAAGAATAATTGTAAACACCGAACTTGAATGTTACACCTCACTTGGTCTTGTTCACGAGCTTTTCAAGTCAGTTCCCGGACGTTTTAAGGATTATATATCTACGCCCAAGCCTAATTTATACCGTTCGCTCCACACTACTGTAATAGGTCACAGCGGTATTCCGTTTGAGGTTCAGATTAGAACCAGACAGATGCACGAAGAGGCAGAATACGGTATCGCTGCGCATTGGAAATACAAATCCGGAGAGCATTCTGATGCTAATATAGATGAAAAGCTGCGTTGGATTGCAAAAATTCTTGAATCTGATGAGAACACCCGTGATCCGGACGAATTTATGCGCTCATTTAAAACTGATATATTCCATGACGAAACCTTTGTTTTCACTCCTAAAGGTGACGTCATCTCACTGCCGCTCGGAGCAACTGTAATTGACTTTGCGTATGCGATTCATTCAGCTGTCGGTAATAAAATGACAGGCGCAAAAATCAACGGTGTCATTGTTCCGATAGATAAAGCTCCTCAGAATGGAGATATTATTGAAATTTTAACCTCACAGTCATCAAAAGGACCAAGTAGAGATTGGTTGAAAATTGTAAAAACCGGAGAAGCAAGAAGCAAAATCCGTCAATGGTTTAAAAAGGAGCGTCGCTCGGAAAACATTGTAGTTGGTAAAGCTGAGGTTGAAAAAGAAGTCAAGCGTTTTGGAAAAGTATATACTGAAGCTCAATTAAACGACATTATTTCACAGATAGCAAAGCGTGTCGGTATTAATAATGCTGATGATTTTTACAACACTCTTGGATTTGGCGGAATTACGTTACAAAGATTTATGCCAAAGATTAAAGAGGAATTCGATAAGCTCAACGCACCTGAAAATGACAAAATATCAACTCCTGAAGATGAACTGTTAAGGGTAAAAACGGTATCCAATTTAAAGCGTACGAGAACACACGGCGGTATAATAATCGACGGAGAAGCAGGATGTCAGGTTAAATTCGCAAAATGCTGTAATGCATTGCCGGGAGATAAAATAGTCGGATTCGTTACGAGGGGATTTGGAGTTTCGATTCATAAAGCAGACTGTCCAAACGTAGTTTCATCAAGACGTGTTGAGGAAAATCTTTCAAGATGGGTAGTTGCGGAATGGGAGAAGCCCGATGATTCATCTGCATCCGGCGAAACATACGAAGCATTGCTTCAAATCAAAGCAGACGATGAAATCGGTGTCATTGCTGCAATTTCTATGACTCTTGCCGACATGAAAGTATCTATTTCTCAAATTAATACGCAGGCAACGAAAACAGGTGATATGATAATTAATTTGCTTATAGGATGTAAAAACACCTCTCACTACGCTGCTATTGTTTCTAAGTTGCGTTCTATCTCGTCTGTCAGATCTGTAACAAGAGGATTTACAAATTAATAAAGGAAAATATAAATATGATTGCTGTATTACAAAGGGTTAATTGTGCAACAGTGTATGCCGACGGGGAGTTGTCCGGAAGCATTCAAAAAGGCTTATATATACTTTTGGGTGTTGAAAGAGGGGATGAATCTAAGGATGCGGAGCTTCTCAGCGAAAAAATTTCAAAGCTAAGAATATTTACTGATAACAATGATAAGATGAATCTTTCGGTTATAGATGTTGACGGAGAAATAATGGTTGTATCAAATTTCACACTCAGCGCTAATTATGCACATGGAAACAGACCTGATTATTTTTCTGCAGCAGCCCCCGAGGATGCAAACAATCTTTATGAATATTTTAAAGAATTAATTTCAAAAAAAGTAAAAAAAGTTGCAAGCGGAAAATTCGGTGCTGAGATGAGAAGCGAAATATCAACAGACGGACCTGTTACGATAGTTATGAATTCTGCTGTTTTAAAAGGAGGAAAAAAATGATCCTTCATATAGACGGGGACATAAACAAATATTATGTTCAAACGCTCTGTATGGTTTTTTTTCCAGGTTCAACGTTTGGAGAAAACGAGGTGAGCGGAGAAGGGGTTCCTGAGGTTTCAGTAAACGTTTATCCTGATGGCGAAGATTCTGTTACCGCATATGTGGCAATAAAGCTTAACGATAAAATCTGTGAAGCATCTGACACAGTTTCTCTGTCGCAGGAGATAGCAATTGCTACACATGCAGCCATTGCAGTCGGACGGGCTATGTTCGCCGCAGGAAAAGAACTTCTCGGACATATTCCTCCATGGGGAATACTTACAGGTGTCAGACCGGCGAAGGTTGCAGGAGCGCTGTTACATAGCGGAAAGGGAATTATAAAAACGAAACGCATAATGCGTGATGAATACTTTTTAAACCCTCAGAAAGCAGCACTTGCGGTATCAGTCGCATCAGCTGATATAAAATTACTGAAAAAACTGCCGCAAAAGACGTGTTCCATATATATTTCAATTCCGTTTTGTCCTTCAAGATGCGCATATTGTAGTTTTGTTTCTTATACTACTCCAAGACTTCTTTCTCTTGTTGACGATTATCTTGAGGCCATTATAAACGAGCTTGACGAGCGTCTCAGAACGGTAAAAAAGATTGGTCTTAAAGTTATAACCGTTTATATAGGCGGCGGAACTCCGACAACTCTTACGCCTGAGCAACTTGAGAAAATATTCAAAAAACTGAATGAATATATAGATACATCGGAGCTTTTTGAATTTACGCTTGAAGCAGGGCGCCCTGATACAATTACCGAAGAAAAGTTTAACGTTGCGCTTCGCTACGGAGTAACACGTGTCAGTGTTAACCCTCAAACCTTAAGTGATGATATCCTGAGAGAAATAGGACGAAAGCACACTGTTGAGGATTTTTACAAAGCATACGAAATTGCTAAAAAAGTCGGTATTAGGGATATTAACGTTGATTTGATTGCCGGACTTCCAAACGATGATTTTAAAAATTTCTCCGAAACAATTGATAAAATTATTGAGCTTGCGCCTACAAATATTACGGTACATACGTTTTGTGTAAAAAAAGCTTCGGATGCTTTAAGAAACAATTCCGGTATTTATTCCATAAATGCGACGGATGCAACCAAAAGTATTGCTTATTCGCAGTTGAAAGCAAAGTTCGCGGGATACAAGCCTTATTATATGTACAAGCAAAAAAACACAGTCAGTAACCTTGAAAATGTAGGCTTTTCTGTCGAAGGTCACGAAGGACTTTATAACGTTTTTATGATGGAAGAGGTACAAACTATAATCGGTGTCGGAGCAGGAGCTGTAACAAAGCTTGTTGATTACAAGAAGCCCGGGCAGGGAGAATCAAGAATAGTACGTATATTTAACGCAAAATATCCTTATGAATATCTGCGCAAAATTCAAGACGCAGGTAGCCCAGAAAATAAAAATTCAAAAAAATCCATAACCGATCAAATGCTTGAATTTTACGAATATGAATAATAATTTAATAAAAACAAGAATTCGCTAATATATTTAAATATGTTAGCGGATTTTTTTTGAAAGGCTATGGTATGGAAAAAGAAAAAAATAAATTAATAAGTGGAGCAGTTATACTGACTATATCAGGATTGATAGTAAAACTTTTGGGATTTATATACAAAATACCTTTATCGTATATTCTCTCCGATGAAGGAATGAGTTACTTTAATTCGGCTTATACCGTCTACACATTTTTTTATATCGTATGTACTGCAGGAATTCCTAAAGCTATTTCAATACTTGTAGCCGAGGCAGACAGTAACGGTAAGAATGCTGAAGTTAAAAAAATTTACTGTACATCATTTAATTTTTTTATAATTTTCGGTTTTTTACTCTCGGTTTTGTTCTTTATATTCACACCGTTTTTTTCAAAATTTATCGGCAGTCAAAAAACATTGATGACTATGGTTTCAATCTCACCGTCTATTATGTTTGTTTGTGCATCCGGAGTAATAAGAGGATATTACAACGGCGTTTTAAATCTTATACCTGTAGCAATATCTGAGGTAATCGGAGGTGCTTCAAAGCTTGTGCTCGGACTTATATTTGCATTTATAGCTTCATCGTTGAATTTTGATTTATACATCATATCAGCTCTAACAATGCTTGGGACGACACTAGGTTCTTTTTTTAGCTTTTTATATCTTTTTTTAATCAAAAAAACAAAAGTATCTAGACATAAAACAAAGCAGAAAACAGATATTATATCATTTTCAATTTTGAGACGAATTATAAAAATTGCATTTCCTTTGACTTTGACATCGGCAATTGCAAGTGTTAGCGGCTTGATAGATTTAACTATCATCATGAGAGGGCTTTTAATCAGCAATCTTAGTGAATTACAAGCAGGAATATTATACGGCAACTATACAACCCTGGTTATACCTTTATTCAATCTTATCGCAACAGTAATTGCACCTGTTTGCACCGTGTTTTTACCAATTGTCTCAAAATTAAAAAAAGATCCCGAACTTTTATCAAAAAATTCATCTGATGCATTTAAAATAATAATTTTTATATCAGTACCGGTTTCGGTTTTGTTTTTCTCAAATCCATATAGAATACTTGCTTTTCTGTTTGAGGATTCAAGTGCAATTATGGCAGCGCCTTTGCTTTTTATTCTTGCACCTGCAGTTTTTTTTATGTGTATACTTACACTTATAAACACTGTACTTGAAGGGCTGGGAAATACCAAAATTCCTTTAATTTCTTTGATAATAGGAGCAATAATAAAATTCACAGTCAGCTTTATGTTGATTAAAAATATTAATTTTGGCATCATAGGCGCACCGATAGGAACAACTCTTTCTTATATAATTAGCTTTTTAATTTCTTCATTCTATTTATGTGCATACCTGAAAGTTAAAATTAATTTTTTCGTTCCATT
>JAZSGJ010000109.1:0-39786 GCA_045532675.1 Eubacteriales bacterium
GATGCGTTTCTTAACAAATTCACACAGTGAATTTCTGCAAGTACGAAAGTTATGGCAAGCGCTATAAGAATAGATCTTTTTGCTATTTTACCCTTAACATTTTCAATTCTTTCATCGTAAAACATTTCATTCCCTCCAAAACAAGTCATTGAGCGTAACGTCCAGCTCCTTGCAAATGCGAATGCACAATTCTATCGTGGGGTTATATCCCCCGTTTTCGATCATATTTATGGTTTGCCGAGAAACACCGATTATTTTTGCAAGCTCAGCCTGAGATAAATTCTTATTTATCCGCGCCTGTTTCATCTTCTCGTTCATTCGCCCCTCCTGTCAAATATATTTGACAATGCACATTATATCACAAATAACATCCGCTGTCAATATAAAATATAGAAAAACATCTTTGATGTAAAAATACCTAAAATTTAAAGACACAGCAAACAAAATTTTACTGTGTCTTCTTGCTATTTGTTTTTAAGCGTTGTTACGGAGGAAACAAGCATTCGGCGAAGCTCAATACACTTCTTTTGAAAAAACTCAAATTCAAATTTTGGTATACTGTCAGTTTCGTATAATAGTTCAAGCCAATACTCGCTCTCATTACATTCTTCGAGTGCGATTTCAAGCTTTTAAATAAAGTCCTTTGTTCCTTGAGCATATTGTGCTTCGTATACGTTCGCACCAACCGAAGTACCGCAACGGAGAAGTTGGTTTATTAAAGCACCTTCAACACCGGTTTGCTTTAATTTCCGGCAAAGAAACACGATATCTTTTGCAAACTCCTTGGATTTGACTCTTAATACACTGTCTGACATCATAATCTCCTGTAACTTCAAACTTGGCGAAGCCAATCATAACTTGCCGCAGGCAATCATAACTGATAACTCGTTTCACAGATGGGGAACGAGAAGTTATGAGTTTAGAGTTATGAATTTGGCTTCGCCAAATATTATAAGCTTACTACGCAAGCGTTATGATATGATTGCCCTTCTAACCAGAACGCGGCATAGCCGCTCATAACTGCGAGCCTCGGCGAGCATCATAACTACGCCACGCGTATCTTAACTTGCCACAAGGCAATCATAACTAATCGAATGGGAACAAGCCGCAGACTTATTCCCATTCTATTGTTCCGGTAGGTTTCGGTGTGAGGTCGTAGAGGACTCTGTTTATACCCTCAACCTCGTTTACAATACGGCTTGTGATCTTATGAAGGACAGCGTAAGGAATCTCCTCGATTGTGGCGCTCATAGCGTCCTTTGTATTTACAGCGCGGAGAATAGCGGGCCAGCCTTCATAGCGGCTGTCTTCCTTAACGCCTACGCTCTTTATATCGGGAATGACAACGAAATACTGCCAAACCTTCTCTGCAAGACCGCACTTATCAAACTCGTCTCTGAGGATAGCGTCTGCCTCACGGAGAGCCGCAAGTCTGTCACGTGTGATAGCGCCAAGGCATCTTACGCCAAGTCCGGGACCGGGGAACGGCTGACGGTATACCATAGCATGAGGAAGACCGAGCGCCTCGCCGACAACTCTGACCTCAGCCTTATAGAGAAGCTTTATGGGCTCAACAAGCTCGAACTGAAGGTCCTCGGGAAGTCCGCCGACGTTGTGGTGGGATTTAACCGCCTTCTTACCCTCTGCCTGCTTTATACTTTCAAGAATATCGGGATAAATAGTGCCCTGAGCAAGGAATTCAACACCGCAAATCTTACGCGCTTCATCAGCGAAAACGTTTATAAACTCGCGTCCGATAATTTTTCTCTTGCTTTCGGGGTCTGATACTCCTGCAAGAAGATCAAGGAAACGGACGGTAGCGGCAACGTAAACAAGATTTGCGTCAAGCTGATTTCTAAACACCTCAACGACGTTCTCGGATTCGTTTTTGCGCATAAGTCCGTGGTTTACGTGAACGCAGATGAGTTGCTTTCCTATAGCCTTTATAAGAAGCGCCGCAACGACAGAGCTGTCAACACCGCCGGAAAGGGCAAGTAAAACCTTTTTATCGCCTACCTGCTTACGGACAAGAGCTACCTGCTCTTCTATAAATGCGTCTGCGAGTGATTTTGTAGTGATACGTTCCATATTATCGGATCTTTTATTTGAATTCATATTTTTCCCTCCTTAAATTTTCAACTTATATACTTTATTATACAATACTTTCATATCAATTACAAGATGGAATTTTTAACAAATTTGATTTTTTTGCGTATATTGATTATATAACATTTGCGAAAACACGAAAATGACGGATTTCGCTGAAAGGAAAACCCGATTTATGCTCGTTATAAAACCTTATTTGAGAGAAAACGCACTCCTTTACGCTTCAAGATTTGCCCTGTCGCAAAACCCCATATTCGGCAACTTTGCCGGCATAGGCGGAAACTGTACGAATTTTGTTTCCCAATGCATCTATGCCGGCTCTTGCAAAATGAATTACAAGCTCACGTTTGGATGGTACTACATATCTATGGAGCAACGCGCACCGTCATGGACGGGTGTTGAATACTTTTACAATTTTATTACCACCAATACCGACGTCGGTCCTTTTGGCAGAGATGCGACGCCTGACGAGGTCGAGGTTGGAGACGTGATACAGCTCGGACGCGAGGGAGAAGGATTTTATCATACGCTGATTATCGTAGGTTTTGAGGAAGACGACCCACTTGTCGCGGCTCAGACCGACAATGCCTTTGCACGCCCCCTATCAACCTACGAATACGACTTTTCAAGATATATAAAAATCCTTGGTGTCCGTCTCGATTCCCCAACTAACGACGATTGCTTTGAAAGCGTGTATAACGCTATATCGATTATCCCTGACGGGAACTCAACCACACCGCCTGATGAAATGACGCGACCTACGCCTTGACAATATAGAATTTTCGTGGTAAAATATGCTCTGTAAAATAATCTATGGAGCTAACAATGGGAAAACTAAAAAAATATGTCTCGCCGCTTTTACTTATACTTGCGGCAATGATATGGGGGTTCGCCTTTTCTGCCCAAAAAGCAGCGGAAAACGTAAAACCGTTCACTTTAGGAGCTACAAGAAGTCTGTTTGCGGCAATATTTCTTGTTTTTGTAATAATATCATTTGACAAAATCAACAAAACGGGCAGAAAGCTTTTTTCAAAAGAAAAGAAAATAGACCTCACCCGTGTAGAAATTATCGGCGGAATTGTATGCGGTGCGGTTCTTGCGATTGCAAGCTTTTTTCAGCAAACAGGAATAAACAGCGGAACCGATGCGGGAAAGGCTTCGTTTATAACGGCACTATACGTTGTCCTCGTTCCAATCTATGCGCTGGCGCTAAAAAAACGTGCGCCGATAAATGTTTGGATAAGTATGCCTATAGCTATCGTAGGATTTTATATGCTCTGTATCACCGAGTCGTTCACTATCGTTTTGTCTGATATTTTCGTGGTTATATGCGCTCTTATCTTCCCAATACACATTCTAGTAATAGATAAATTTTCACCGAAGTGCGACGGAATAAGAATGTCCTGCGTTCAGTTTATAACCGCCACTGTAATTAACGCTATCCTCGCACTTATATTCGAGTCGCCAATTGATTTTTCTGCCATCGGCGAAAGTCTGTTTCCTCTCCTATTCCTCGGAATTGGCTCAAGCGGTATAGCCTACACGTGTCAAATTATAGGTCAGCGAGGTGTCAATCCCGCCGCCGCATCAATTCTGATGTCACTCGAGTCGGTATTCGGGGTCGTCGGATCAGCGCTGTTTCTCGGAGAAAAAATGTCAGTCCGTGAATACATCGGCTGCGCCGCTGTATTCGCCGCGGTTATTCTCTCTCAAATCGAATTCAAAGGCTTATCAAAGAAAAAATCTTAACAAATCGGGACTGTCTTAAACGGGCAGTCCTATTGACTTCTATAAAAAAAGATGCTATAATCAATTAGGTGTAAATCGCGCACGCTACAGCAATTGACCCGATAGTGCAAGTTTTTGTCCGATTATATAAATACCGGATTTAAAATTTGTGATAAAATAAGAAAGTATTTTAAATTATTTGCAGATAAGGAATTTAAAAATGAAAAAACAGTTATCAGTCGGATTTGCCCGCGTTAATATCAATCCTGCGCGCGGAGTTGGAATTGCAGGTTATTTCGTTCCCCGCGTTGTTGAAGGAATACTTGACGACCTTCACGCGTCTGCCGTTGCGGTAAGCCTTGGAGATACCCGCACGCTGCTTATTTCTCTTGACCTCTTGCAGATTAAGACGTATATAGCAAATAAATACCGCGAAGCAATATCAAAGGCGACCGGTATTCCTATGGCAGCTATATACATGCACTGCCAGCACACTCACACAGCCCCGTACGTCGACCCTGACAGAGAAGGTCTCGTAATCGGCGAATATGCGCCGAATGAAAGAGAGCTTATTCTTGAATATCAAGAATTCGTAGGACGCCGTCTTGTTGACCTGTCTCTTGAAGCGCTTGAGGACCTTAAAGCCGCTAAAATGGGATTCGGTGTCGGAAATGCATCCAACATAGCATTCATCCGCAGATTCCGCATGAAGGACGGAAGCGTGCGCACTAACCCCGGAGTAAACAACCCCGATATAGTTGCCCCAATAGGCGAGCTTGACGAGCGAGTAAGCGTTGTCAGATTTGACAGAGAGGGCGCAACGAGCGTTGTAATCGTTAACTACGCAGACCACCCCGACGTTGTTGGCGGAAGCCTTGTTTCTGCTGACTGGCCCGGTTTCCTCTGCCGCACCGTAGAGCAGGCAATCGATAACACGAACTGCATATTCTTTAACGGAGCGCAGGGTGACGTAAACCACGTAAACGTTCATCCCACACCCGGATATCTCAACGATATGTTCATGGACTTCGATGACGTTGCGCGCGGATACGGTCACGCAAGATATATGGGACGAGTCGTTGCAGGCGCGGTTCTTCAGGTATACGACAAGGTTCAGTACGTAGACGTTGATTCCATAAAGTATATAGAAAAAACCATGAACGTTCCGTCGAATATGCCCGAACCCGAAAGACTTGAAGAGGCTCACAGAATTAACAATCTTCACCTTGAGGGAAGGGACGACGAAATCCCGTTTGAAGGCATGCTTCTCACGACCGCAGTTGCGGAAGCCGGCAGAATGGTAAGGCTTGAGCACGGTCCCGAATACTTCCCCATGTCCTTTACCGCGATTTCAATAGGAAAGGTTGCTTTCTTCGGAATTCCCGGAGAGCCCTTCAACGGAATAGGAAAAGCGCTGAAGGAAACCGAGGGCTTCGAGCTTATAATTCCCTCTTGCCTCGTAAACGGCTCAGAGGGTTACTTCCCGATGAAAGACGCGTACGACGAGGGCGGATACGAAGCAAAGAGCTCCAATTTCAAGGCGGGCGTTGCCGAATTTATCATCGACGAAGGCAAAAAAATGATTACAGAGCTTGCTAATCTTTATTGAATTAAAACATTTATTCTAACCGAGTATAAATTCAGGGCGGAAATATCACTTTTTATGGTGTTTCCGCCCTGAATTTATATAATTATAAAATTGAAATTCTGCAACTTTTTTAATTAACTGTTTTTATACATCTATTTCGCGGTTTTCGAGTGCGGCAAGCGCAACCCGGAATGCGCGCGCAACAATAAGCCTCGTTTCCTCATCCTCATCAGTTAGCATAGGATAAAACTGACGGAATATCTCGCCTTTAACAGACATATCCCTCTTAAAATGCTCGGTTCCGTAGAGCGGAAGCGTTTTATCTATAAGCTTGAAGAAATAAAGTCCGAATGCATCGTTCTCGATATTCTTCGGAACGGTAAAAGTTGGCTCTACGTAACCGGTAAGCTCTACTCTGAGTGCCGTCTCGTTATCGTATTTTTTATTGCTTATCATACGGCTTATGCGATTTATTATCTCATTTGAAGTATTGACACCGGTAACGTCAAGCTGCTGCGTCTCAAATCTGATGTGCCCGAAGCTTACCGATTTATTCTCTATCGAAAGCTCATCCTCGTTATAATCAACCGTTATGAGATTTATGCCGCCAAGCCCCGGCTCATCAAACCCGGTGCATTCAAGCGAGCCGCAATAGCTGTATTTAGATGCTCCGACGGACACGAATTTACTTGCCTCATGGCGAGAGCCCAATGCATAATAATCTGCTCCGAATCTTTTAAGATCTGCCGTTGATACGGGACATGATGTTGATTCAATATCGCCGTTAAGGTCCGCGTAAGCACAAACAAGGTTTACTCTTGAGCTATCGTCCACTTGTCTGTCATAAAGAGGACTTTCATTCATAGAATCGGTCATAAAAGCCCAGCCGTAAACGGTTATATTATAATCCTGAAAATCAAACCTTGAAAGAGATGGGGATGAAAACACGTGACAGTTTTTAGGTAATCTTCCCGAGGAATATATCGGGTTTCCGTTATAATAATCATGCTTTCCCGGCGCTATTATAAACTCTGTTTCGGGACAATTTTTAAATTCACGGATAAGAACCTCTGCGGTAGTATTGGTAGCGTATTCGGTATCAAACACGTCTCCGCTCATAAGAACTATATTTATATTTGTTTCTCTTATATATTGCATCATTTTAACAAACGATGCGCGTAATACTCTGCGGCGCTCCTCGCTTTTTTCGGCAGATAAGCCCACAAACGGCATATCAAGATGAATGTCGCTACAGTGCAAAAATCTTATTCGTGTAGTTTTCTTCTCGCTCATACCTGTCTCCTTTGGTTGAGGTGAATTTGGCGTTATTATATACAGTATACCACTATTTTGAAGATTTTGCAATAATTTTATCAAAAAAACTAAAAACATCTTGAAACTTTCCGCAAAATGTGATAAAATAATACAAAGATAAATTTAGGCAGAAACAAAATGCGGTAAATCCGAACTAAAGTAAAGGGAGATAAATATGCTTAACCTTGCAGTCAGAAACACAGGAAAACTGATAAGAGAAAAATCAAAAAGCGAAAATATCCGACTTGGCAGACTTTTTACCAAAAAGGACACTGCAAGGCTCATGGCGGATATGCTGATAATAGATACTGAAAAAACCGCATTCACCGTGCTTGATCCGGGAGCGGGTACCGGCATTCTTTCCGCGGCTGTAGTGGAAGAAATATGCAAAAAGGCCCCTCTTTGCAAACAAATATTTCTAACCTGCTTTGAAACGTGCGACGACTTTATTCCAATGCTGGAAGACAACCTTGAGCGAATAAGAAAAAAATGCCGCCACGACTATAACGTAAAGCTCTACGTAACCGTATATAAAGAAAACTATATTATAGATGCAAAAAACCATTATACAGTCACATTTTTTGACACGGTAGAGGACAAATACGATATAATTATATCAAATCCTCCGACAGGGCTTATTGAAAAAGGCTCTGAGGAAGCGGTAAGTGCGGGAGGTGTTACTCAGCTAAAAATCGGTGCTCCCTTTCTTTTTGCACGTATGGCTCTTCGCCATCTTGAAGACGGCGGACAGCTCGTTATGATTCTTCCGACAACCTATGCAACCGCTTCACAGCTTACGTCCTTGAGACGCGAGATGGCAGAAAAGCTTGCGGTTAACAGAATCCACTTATTTGTCGGAAAACAGAAGAATATGAAGCGTGCGACTCCCCTTAAAAAGAATTTCATTATTTCATATAAAAATGCGAAAAAGCCCGATGAAGTGTTAATTTCAACATCTATAGATTCAGGCAAAAACATAACGCTTCTTCCTCCACTTGCATATGATTTCGTAGTTGATTCGGATAACGGAATGCTTACGCTTCCCAAAAGCGTTGAGGACACAAAAATCGTCAAGTATATTTCAGATTTTCCCGAAACGCTCTCAAGCCTCGGCTTGAAAATGTCAACCGGTCTTATTATCGACTCAAAATGCGAGGGTCTGCTTTTCACAGAACCAATCAAGGGTTCTGTTCCGCTTCTTAGACAGGCGACCATCCAAGGCGGAACAATAAACTTCCCGCAACCGATAAAACGCCAATATATTGCACCGATCAATCCATCGCTTATACAGAAAAACAAGAACATGATAATTATAAAGCGTATCCCTGCAAAAAGTGATGAAAGATTTGTTAATTCAGCAATATATATGGCATCTCAGCTCCCCGCATACCGCTATATAAGCACGCACAACAAGATAAACTTCATAGACACAAAGGATAAAAATTCCGAAATGTGCGCGCGTCTTGCATTCGGACTTTTTGCGCTTCTGAACTCTACGATATACGACAGATATATATCTATAATTTCAAAATCAAAACAAATAAACTCAAAGGAAATGAGAAGTCTTCCCCTACCTCCGCGCAATATTATCGAAAACATCGGCATGCGTCTCATGGCAGTAAGGCAGACAAACGTTAAGGCTTGTGATCAAATTGTAAACCCAACATTACATATTATTGAAAAATAATTTACACGCATTGCCCCATCTGCGTTGCCATTGCGGCGGCGCAGTTTTTATATACAGAAAGGAGAGAAGACAGGTGAAAAGAATAACGGTAGGTATACTTGCGCATGTTGACGCCGGAAAAACGACTCTTTCGGAAGCACTTCTCTACACATCCGGAATGATTGACAAGCTTGGACGCGTAGACAGAAAAAATGCATACCTTGACACCTATTCTCTTGAGCGCGAGCGCGGCATAACAATTTTTTCAAAGCAAGCGTTAATATCACTCGTGAATACCGAAATCACCCTCGTTGACACACCCGGTCATATAGATTTTTCATGCGAAACCGAGAGAGCTCTTTCAATTCAGGATTACGCAATTCTTGTAATCAGTGCCGCAGACGGTATTCAATCGCATACGAAAACTCTTTGGCATCTTCTTTCCTCAAGGAAAATACCCACTTTTATTTTTGTAAACAAAACCGATATATCAAACAGAACGAAATCGGAAATTATTTTGGAAATAAAATTACAGCTTTCCCCATCGTGCGTTGACTTTTCGTCTCATGACACGAAGGAAGAAGACTGCGCAGCTTGCGATGAACGTCTTATGTCTGAATATTTTGAGATGGGGTCTTTAAGCGACGATTCAGTCCGCAATGCTATAAGTTCAAGAAAAATAATACCCTGCCACTTCGGCTCAGCCCTAAAAATGACGGGAGTGCGGGAATTTCTGCTTGATTTCGACATTTATACAGAGAAAAAGTTTTATAACGAAAGACTGTTTGGCGCAAAAGTTCATAAAATTGCACGTGACTCTGCAGGAAAACGTCTTACGTATATAAAGATAACAGGCGGAAAGCTTTCTGCCAAAGATATAATAACGGTAAAGGACAGAGACGGAAATATTTACAGCGAAAAAATTGAAGAAATACGTCTTTATTCGGGAGAAAAATATAAATTGGTAAAAGAAGCCTTGGGAGGTATGCTTTGCGCTGTTCTCGGTCTGACACACACCGAGGCAGGAATGGGACTCGGAGTCGAAAAAAACGACGAGCTGACGATATCTCCCGTTCTTGACTACAAAATCTTTCTTCCTGACGGAATCAGCGTGTACGAAGCATATTTAAAATTAATAAGCTTAACAGAGGAGGACCCTACCCTCGCCCTGTCATATAACGAAAAGGCAAAAGAGATACGAATTCGCCTTATGGGCGAAATTCAGATAGATGTTTTAAAGCGCATGATTTCAGATAGGTTTGATTTGGAGGTCAGCTTTGGAGAAGGAAGTATATTATATAAAGAAACCGTAGAAGAACCGATACGCGGCGCAGGGCATTTTGAGCCGCTGCGACACTATGCGGAGGTACATCTTCTGATAGAGCCATTACCAGAGGGCTCAGGAATTGTAGCATCATCAGATTGCTCGGTGGATTTGCTCGGATTAAACTGGCAACGGCTCGTAATGACCAACATTGAAGAAAAGGCACACAAGGGTGTTCTTACCGGTTCCCCACTTACAGATGTAAAAATAACTTTGACAGCAGGAAAAGCTCATCAGAAGCATACAGAGGGCGGTGACTTCCGCCAGGCGACCTACCGAGCAATACGGCAGGGGCTAATGAAAGCAAAATCAATTTTACTTGAACCCACGTTTGATTTTAAAATCGAATTACCAACCGAATATCTTGGAAAAGCAATGAATGATATCTCTTCAATGAGCGGCAAGACCGCACCACCCGAGATATTTGAAGATACGGCTATCCTCGTCGGCAATTGCCCCGTCGCCACCATTCGTTCATATGCAACGGAGCTTCGGGCATACACCAAGGGCATGGGCAAAATAACTATGACTGTCGGAAAATACGCCCCATGCCATAATAGTGAAGAAGTTATTGAAAAGATAGGATATAATCCGGAGCTTGACGAAAGAAATACTCCGAATTCCGTTTTCTGCAAAGCAGGTTCGGGTTACGTAGTTCCATGGAACGAAGCAGACAAAGCAATGCACCTTTCCTCAGATGACGGAAATGAAAATACCATTCTTGAACAGAGAGCATTCAAAGCATCAAAGGTCGTTTACCGCGGCTCAGCCGAAGAGGACAAAGAGCTTATGAAAATCTTTGAGAGCACCTACGGAAAAATAAAACAAAGAAGGATATCCGAAAAAACAGAAAACTCGGCTGAAAAAGACGAGGTGCAAAAAAAGCCTAAACAATCCCGTAAGCTGGGTGAAGACTATCTTATAATTGACGGATACAACTTTATATTTGCAAACGAACAGTTTAGAAAGCTTGCGAACTCCGACATATCTCTTGCGAGAGACACCCTGACTCGCATAATGTGCAATTACTCAGCCTTTAAGCGCTGTAAGGTTATAATCGCATTTGATGCATACAAACGAAAGGGCGGCGAAGAAAACATAGAACAAATCGGAGACGTTACTGTCGTTTATACGAAAGAATCTCAAACAGCAGACGCATATATAGAAAAAGCAACTCACGATCTTGCAGAAAAGAACAGCGTTAGGGTCGTTACGTCGGATATGCAGGAGCAGCTTGTAATTCTTGGCAACGGAGGGCTCAGAGTCAGCGCAGTAGAATTTATGAAAGAAATCGACCTTACGGAAAAAGAAATAAAAGATACTATTGAAAGTCTCAAATAGCAAAAATAAGCATCCTCGATTGTTTTGATTTGCACCAGGGATTTCTTGGATAAATGCAAAATTATGCAAACTTTTATTGTCATATCAGACAAAAACGTTCACGTTCCGTAAAAACTAAAATTGAATTCACCTATCCTCTATCAATTTTTTTGGGACTGATTCATTCAGCACAGAACAAAAGTACAAAAAAGGATAAAAAGCAAAAAACGCTTTTGCTACCGGTAAATGAGTAGTGAAAGCGTTTTTTACCGTAAAAAACTTAAATATTTCTAACCTTTACGAGAACAGAAGTATAAAAAGCATTTTAAAATATAAAGCAAACTCATTAGACGCGACTTTCTTAAGGTTTGCTTTTAATACTATATAAGAACAGAAATTACAATAGAATTTTTATCGAAAACTTTTCAAAATTCAGATATCCCCTTCAAGCTTCTTAAAAGCCTTCACCCACTCTATAGCAAGATATGTTGAGCCAACCGTCGTAGGATGAACACCATCGTCGAGCATAACTTCGTTTCCGTATTTTTCTCCCATTTCGTCAAACATTTCCTGCGGCGGAACGGAATAAATCCCTAATTCTTCCGAGAGATTTCTTGCAACCTCAGCGTACTTTTTAACCTCTAGGAACTCGTCAAATTTTTCTTCGGTTGCCGAACCGCGGAGGACAAAAGGCTCGTATCCTTTTCGTAAAGCCTTCCTGCCACCTGTGCAACATATCCGTAGCCGAGATATCTGTTCGGCAAAGGATTTTCGCGGTTTCTTCTCGCATCGGTTATACTGTCTCCGTAAAAAATTTCATTCTATTTTCTCCTTTATTTTCAAACTATAAGACTATCAATTAACATTTTCAATATTTTTTATAATTTTAGTTGATATAATTTTTTAAAAGTGGTACAATTATCTTAACCCGTATACATATAAAAAGCAAAACGAATTATAAAATTCAGCATATAAATTAAAAGGAGCAAAAATAATGAAGATTAACGAGCTGATTCACGGTTTTAAAATACAAAGCGTGACCGATATTGATGAAATCAAAGCAAAGCTCTACTCAATGAAACATGAAAAAAGCGGAGCACGCTTGCTGTTTCTTGACCGAGAGGACGAAAACAAAACCTTTTCAATTACCTTTAAAACCATCCCGGAGGACGACACGGGCGTTTTCCATATTATAGAGCATTCAGTGCTTTGCGGCTCAGAGAAGTATACAGTCAAGGAGCCGTTTGTCGAGCTTCTCAAGGGCTCTCTCAATACGTTTCTTAACGCAATGACCTTTCCCGACAAAACAATGTACCCCATAGCCTCGCGCAATGACAAGGATTTTATAAATCTCATGAGTGTTTATCTCGACGCAGTCTTTCATCCGTTGATTTTAACTGAACCTAAAATTTTCAGCCAAGAGGGTTGGCACTACGAGTTTGACTCCGATAGCAAAACTCTTACCCGATCAGGCGTTGTTCTTAACGAAATGCGCGGAGCGTTCTCCTCACCCGACGATGTTGCATTATATCATATAAAAGATATGCTCTACCCAGACACCTGCTATCGCTATGAATCGGGCGGTGAACCCATGCATATTCCCGAATTGACCTATGAAAAATTCCGTGAGGCTCACAAAAAATATTACCATCCCTCAAATGCGGAAATTTTTCTCGACGGCTCTGTAAAAATTGACGAAGCGCTATTACTTATCAATTCGGTTTTGTCGGAATATGACGCTGAAGAAAATGATTTTTCTATCAATGATCAGGCTCCGATAAAGCCCGTAACAAGAGAAATATTTTATGAAATATCACCGAACGAACCTGCTGAAAACAAAACCAAGCTCGTTATCGGATACCTCGCGTCAAGATTTGACGAGCAAGAAAAAAACGTAGCTATAAGCGTTCTGCTTGACGCTATCGCATCCTCGAACGAATCTCCTCTTAAAAAGGCTATAATCGATTCGGGGCTGTGCGACGATATGAATTTTATTCCCCTTGACTCTATTAAGCAAAATTCGATAAACGTTGATTTCAGGAATGTAAAAGACGGAAAAGCAGAAGAGATTTGTGCGCTTTTCAACGATACGGTCAAAAAAATATGCGACCGCGGTATTGATAAAGAAATGCTCGAAGCATCTCTTAACAGCTACGAATTCAGAATGAAGGAAAGAGACTTCGGCACTCTGCCGGCGGGAATAATTTACGCTATGTCAACCCTTGAAACCTCTCTTTACGGCGGCAACCCAAGCATGAACCTATCATACGAAAAGAGCTTTGCGGCGCTAAGAGAAAAGCTTGATTCGGGATATTTTGAAAAACTTCTCAATTCGCTGTTTATAGATAACGGACACAAAGCAACCCTAATTATGCACCCATCCTCTACCCTTGGAGAAGAAAAAGCAAAGGCGGAAGCCGAAGGACTTGAGAAAATCAAACTATCAATTTCCAATGATGAGCTTCAGAACATTATAAAAGATGACGAAGAATTAAAGGCTTGGCAAAGGAAGGAGGACAGCAAGGTAGACCTTGAAAAAATTCCTCAACTTACACTGTCTGATATATCGGGAGAGGTTGAAAAAATCCCGGAGGAAATATTTGAAATTGACGGAGTCACCGTGCTGATGCACGACGTTTCAACAAGCGGAATAATTTATACCGAGATGCTTTTTGACGTGTCCGACCTTAACGAGAAGGAAATATTTGATTTGCGTGTTCTTATTTCCCTCATGGAAAACGTCAAAACGAAAAAACGCTCTGCAATCGATCTTCAGAATCTTATTAAAAAAGAGCTCGGTTCATTTGATGCCGGAGCTACTCCGCTAACTAACAAAAAAGAAACAAAATTATACGTCAGCATTGCAGCAAGCGCATTGGAATCAAAAAAGAAATCGGTTATAAATATAACTCAGGAAATCCTTTACTCATCTGTATACACCGATAAGGAAACCGTCCGCAACATTATCCGCCAGCTCAAGCTTGCAAGCGAGGAATCCTTTATATCCTCGGGACATCACGCAGGATTCAGAAGAGCGACCGCTTACGTAAACGCCGAATCAGCAATCAGAGAATACTACTCGGGGTACGAAGCTCACAAATCAATAAAAAAGCTTGAAAAAAACTTTGACTCCGCTTTTGAAGAGCTCAGTAAGCGTCTTGCCACGCTCTCCCGTCGAATATTTACAAAAGAAAGACTTACCGTATCCTTCACCGGCAAACCGGACTCCGATTTTGCAAAGGAACTTATATCGGTTATAAAATCAGGAGAAACGATACACCCCATATGTAAAATTTCACCTCTTGGAATCAGACGCGAGGGTATTGTTATTCCCGCTCAAGCATCATATGCTGAACTTGCCGCAAATCTTTCGAATTTAGGTGAACAGACTCACGGCTCAATGAATGTTGTTCGCTCGCTTCTCTCATACGGTTATCTGTGGAATGCCGTAAGAGTACAGGGAGGCGCATACGGTGTCGGACTTATCGTAAGAAACAACGGCAACGTAGGATTTTATTCATACCGCGACCCATCACCCGAAAGAACACTCGGCTGCTACAGAGAAGCTTCGGCATTCCTTCGGGAATTTGCAAAGAGCGGTGAGGACATTACGAAGTTCATTATAGGCGCTATAGGTGACGTATCCCCCCTCAAAACTCCCAAGCTTAAGGGAGCTGTAGCTCTGACGAATTATCTTCGCGGAATAACTTATGATGATGAGTGCAAAATGCGCAAGCAAATGCTCTCCACCTCGCAGGACGACCTTCTCAGCATAGCTGATACCATCGATAAAATCTGCGAGCAAAACGCAGTATGCGTTATTGCGGGTAAGGATAAGCTCGATACCTGCAAATCCCTTGAAAGCATCCTGGAGCTGTAAGAAAGAATTTCATTTTCCTGTCCTCTCCGTTGGCTACGCTGCCGCTATCTTGCTACGGCTTGGTCACATTTCAGCTCTGGCGTTATCAGCGCTATTCAATACCGAAACCCCGCTTCACTACCCAAAGTGATAGGCTTATATGATAAAAAAACACGGGGCTGTTTCGACAGCCCCGTGTAAAACTTTTTAGGTAAAATTATTTGATTTTTTCTTTTTCTTCGCTTCTCTTTCTTTGCCAAGTTCGATGTTAGCCGCTATGACTTTTTCAATTTTTCCTCTGAACATCTGCATAAGGATCGTGAACGCAATTCCAACAGCAAGCATAATTACAAATATCAAAGGATTATGTATAATTGGCTTGAAACGCAACATATCCTGAAGCAAGAAAATTGACACGGGTATGGCAATCAGTATCAAACCGGCAATCAGTGACACAACGAATGCGCGCCACTTTGTAAATGGCTTACAAAGTGCAACAAGGTTAATAAACGCAACCACGAGAATAACCGCCATCGCTATTGAGTTTCTTGACTCAAGAGACATTGTAACGAACTTTTCAACTATCATCAAAGCGACAACAGGTATTAGCATTGAAAGCGCGTTCGGAAAGCTTCGTATAATAACAGTTTCAAGATACGAACCCTCTATACGTTTGTTATTAGGTTCAAGCGCAAGGAGCACCGACGCAAATCCTATAACAAACATTTCGAGCAGAATAAACTGCTTGGGCTCAAACGGATATCCGGACATAGTGATAACCGAAATTATCGACAAAATTATTGTGAATATCGTTTTCATCAAATAAAGAACCGATGACTGACGAACGTTGTTTATACATCTGCGTCCCTCTCTGACAACGTCGGGAAGAGCGGCAAAATCGGAGTTCATAAGAACTATATGAGACACCTTTCTTGCCATCTCGCTTCCGTCAGCCATTGCGATAGCGCAGTTGCTTTCCTTAAGTGCAAGAGTGTCGTTAACACCGTCACCTGTCATTGCAACGGTATGACCGTTTATTCTGAGAGTCTTTATAAGAAGCACCTTTTGCTCGGGCGTGACTCTTCCGAATACGGTATATTCCTCAGACGATTCTATAAGCTCCTCGTCGGTAAGATTCTCACATGATATGTATTTATCGGCATTGTTTATTCCAACGTGCGAAGCTATAGTTGCTACAGTCTCAGCGTGGTCGCCCGAAATAACCTTAAGTGTTACTCCCTGTTCCTGAAAGTTTGCAATAGTTTCTTTTGCCGCCGGTCTTATCCTATCGCTTATAGCTATAAGTGCAAGCGCTTTACCCTCTTTATCAATGTCATCGTGCCTTACAAGAATAAGAACCCGCTCACCTTCCTTGGCATGCTCGGAAATCATTTTTTCAACCTCGCATGAAATTTGGCACGGAACGAAGTGTGGTGCGCCTATCGAAAATGCACCGAGACCTACTATCGAAACAGCAGAATATTTTCTCGCTGATGAAAAAGGAATCTTTTTTATTATTTTAACAGATACGTCTTTTCCGAATCTGTCAATGAGAGCCGCCGAGGTATTGTTAACGCTCTGCTCTGTGCCCTCTATATGCGACATGATTCGTTCAATCTCCGAGAGTTCCGTGCCATCAAGAGATTCTACCGCAGTTACGTGCATTGTTCCGTCGGTTATAGTTCCCGTTTTATCAAGGCAAACGACATCTGCGCTCGCAAGCATTTCTATTGAGTACATATCCTGAACGAGCGTTTGCTTCTTTGAAAGACTAATAACGCTGAGCGTTAACGTCAAGGTTACGAGAAGATATATTCCCGCAGGTATCATTCCCGCGACAGAGCCACAGGTCTTTACAGTAGCGGTTACTATGTTTTTATACGATATCCAGTTAGAGAAAAACAAAACTGCAGACATCGGTATGAGGAAAACACCTATGGATTTTATAAGCTTATTCAAATCGTGAAAAAGATTGGATGTTGGGGCTTTGAAATTCTTTGCCGCCTTTTCTATTTTGTGAACGTAGTTATCCTTTCCTACGTTTACGACCCTTGCGTAAACGCTTCCGCCGACAAGAAAACTTCCGGCAAGTATCCTGTCGCCCACGTTCTTCTTTATAGCGTCGGATTCACCCGTAAGCATACTTTCGTTAGCCTCAGCAAATCCCGAAATAACTATAGCATCGGAAAGCACCTGTCTTCCCATTTCGACAAGCATAACGTCACCAAGAACAATCTCGTTCGCATTAATGCTGACAAGCTCACCGTCTCTTATAATGGTAGCCTTGGGCTCTGTAGTTACCGAAAGCTTTTCTACCGTACGCTTCGCCTTCATTTCCTGAAAAATAGAAATTGCAAGGTTAGGAATAACGATAGCAAGAAAGGTCATATTCGTAAAGCTTTTACATACAGCAAGAAGCAAGGTCACAATAAGCCAGACAAGGTTAAAGTATGTGAAAAGATTATCTTTTACTATCTTTCCGTAACTCTTGCCGACCTTTTCGTCGTTTATATTAACTTTTCCTTCTGCCACAAGAGCGGCAACCTCATCGGACGTAAGGCCCTCAGGTATACCCTCTGTGTCATTTAAATCTATAAAATCCATTGAAAAAACACCTCGTATATGATAATATATCATATTAGCGTGATAAAATCAACACAAATCCGTCCCCTTTCCAAAAAATTTTCAAAAAATTAAAAAATGAAAAAACTATTGACAACTCGCCCGATTTATATTATAATTTTATTGAAAAAGCTATGACGGAGAGAGTAACTGTGTAGATAATGCCAAGCGAGTCGGGTACGGTGGAAGCCGATGCAGGAGGACACAAGTGAAAATCACTTCCGAGCCGTTGCTCCGAATCAAGTAGAGGCGAACGTAGGTTCTGCGTTAAAGAGCACATATTGATTGATATGTGAATAGGTGGTAATACTGTAATTTTCCCGTTCCGTATGGAGCGGTCTTTTTATTTTGTATCAAATATACGGAGATAAATTATGAAAGAACTTTACACAAAAGTTTCAACGAATCTTAACTTCGTTGAAAGAGAGAAAGCAACCAGAAAATTCTGGGAAGAAAACAAAATTTTCGAAAAAAGCATTGATGAAAGAAAATGCGGCGATAATTTCACCTTCTACGACGGACCGCCCACAGCAAACGGAAAGCCTCACATCGGTCATGTTCTTACCCGTGTTATAAAGGATATGGTTCCAAGATACCAAACTATGAAAGGAAAGCGCGTTCTTCGTAAAGCCGGTTGGGATACTCACGGTCTTCCCGTCGAGCTTGAGGTTGAAAAGAAACTCGGAATAGACGGAAAGGACCAGATTGAAAGCTACGGTCTTGAGCCCTTTATCGCGCACTGCAAGGAGTCGGTATGGAAGTATAAAGGGATGTGGGAAGACTTTTCCGCAACGGTTGGCTTCTGGGCGGATATGGATAACCCCTACGTTACCTATACAAACGACTTTATTGAGTCGGAATGGTGGGCTCTTAAGAAAATCTGGGACAAGGGTCTCCTTTATAAAGGCTTTAAAATAGTTCCCTACTGCCCCCGTTGCGGTACCCCCCTCTCGTCACACGAGGTTGCTCAGGGATACAAAACCGTAAAAGAGCGCTCGGCCGTAGTCCGCTTCAAGTGCGTAGATGAAGATGCATATTTCCTCGCATGGACGACTACCCCTTGGACTCTCCCCTCAAACACCGCACTTTGCGTTAACCCGAAGGACACCTACTGCAAGGTAAAGGCTTTTGACGGATACACGTACTATATGGCAAAGGATCTTCTTGACAGGGTTCTCTCACCTCTTGCCAAGGAAGGCGAGCGCGCATATGAAATTCTCGAGGAGATGGTAGGCTCGGCTCTTGAACATCGCGAGTATATTCCACTTTTCGAATGTGCGGGAGAAGCAAGCGCAAAGCAGAAGAAAAAGGCGCATTTCGTTACCTGCGACAGCTACGTAACGATGTCAGACGGTACGGGTATAGTTCATATCGCCCCCGCATTCGGTGAAGATGACTCACGCGTAGGAAGAAATTACGACCTGCCCTTCGTTCAGTTCGTTGACGGTCATGGAAATATGACTAAGGAAACTCCTTATGCCGGAAAGTTCGTTAAGGATGCAGACCGGTTTATTCTTACCGACCTCGAAAAAGAAGGAAAACTCTTCTCTGCTCCCAAATTCGAGCACGATTATCCTCATTGCTGGAGATGTAACACGCCTCTTATCTACTATGCGCGAGACACATGGTTTATAAAAATGACCGCTGTTCGCGAAAATCTTATAAGAAACAACAATACCGTCAACTGGATTCCCGAAAGCATAGGAAAAGGAAGATTCGGTGACTGGCTTGAGAATATTCAGGACTGGGGGCTTTCAAGAAACAGATATTGGGGAACTCCTCTTAATATCTGGGAATGCTCCTGCGGCCACCGTCATTCTATAGGTTCTATTGAAGAACTCAAATCCATGTCCGACAACTGCCCCGATAACATCGAGCTGCACAGACCCTTTATTGACGAAGTTACTTTAAAGTGCCCCGAATGCGGCGGCGAAATGAATAGGGTAAGCGAGGTTATCGACTGCTGGTTTGACTCCGGCTCAATGCCGTTTGCCCAGTGGCACTATCCCTTTGAAAACAAAGAGATGTTTGACAGTCAGTTCCCCGCAAACTTCATAAGCGAGGGTGTTGACCAGACACGCGGATGGTTCTACTCTCTTATGGCAATATCAACTCTTATATTCGATTGCGCACCCTACAAAAACGTTCTCGTTCTCGGTCACGTTCTTGATAAGGATGGACAGAAAATGTCCAAATCCAAGGGCAATGCCGTTGACCCGTTTGAAGCTCTTGAAACATACGGAGCTGATGCTATCCGCTGGTACTTCTATTCCAACTCTGCTCCCTGGCTTCCCAACCGCTTCTACGGTGAAGCCGTTACCGAGGGACAGCGCAAGTTTATGGGAACGCTTTGGAATACGTACGCATTCTACGTTCTTTATGCCAATATAGATGGATTTGACCCAACCAAGTACACACTCGACAAGTCCAACCTTTCGGTTATGGACAAATGGATTCTCTCAAAGCTCAATTCAGCGGTAAAATCTGTAGACAGTTATCTTGAAAACTACAAGATAACCGAAGCAACGAGAGTTCTTGAGGACTTCGTTGACGAGCTTTCAAACTGGTACGTTCGCCGTAGCCGTGAGCGCTTCTGGGTAAAGGATATGCCCACCGATAAGGTAAACGCTTATCTTACTCTTTATACCTCACTCGTAACTGTTGCAAAGCTTTCTGCGCCCTTGATTCCGTTCATGACGGAAGAAATATACAGAAATCTTGTATGTTCGCTTGATAGGACTGCTCCTATATCAATACATCTGTGCGACTTCCCCTCCTCAGATGAGTCGCTTATCGACAAGGCTCTTGAAGAAAATATGGACGAGGTTGTAAAGGTGGTTGTTCTCGGAAGAGCATGCCGTAACTCAGCAAACATCAAAAACCGCCAGCCCGTGTCAAAAATGTACGTAAAATCGGATAAAACTCCCGACGCAACCTTTATACCCGTAATTGCAGAGGAGCTTAACGTTAAATGCGTTGAATTTACCGACAGCGTAAGAGAGTTTACAACCTATTCGTTTAAGCCTCAGCTCCGTACCGTAGGTCCTAAGTACGGTAAATATCTCGGACAGATAAGAACGCTTCTGACAAATCTTGACGGAAACGCAGCAATAGACGAGATTGAAAACAGCGGCGCCTTAAAGCTTGATATACCCGATGCTGACGTTTCACTCACAAAGGAAGACCTTCTTATCGAAATGACGAAGAAGGAAGGCTTTGAATCCCTCAGCGATAAGGGCGTTACCGTAGTTATTGACAAAAATCTTACCCCCGAACTTATCGAAGAGGGTAACGTGCGCGAAATAATTTCAAAAATTCAGACGATGCGTAAAGACTCCGGATTTGAGGTTATGGACCGAATCCGTGTCGCATTTTCCGGTAATGCTGCAATACTTGATATTGCAAACAGAAACGCCGGGGAGATATGCGACGAAACTCTCGCAGACGAGGTTACCGAAGGAACGCTCGAGTTTTCTAAGGAATGGAACATCAACGGCGAAAAGGTCACCCTCTCGGTAGAAAAAGTTTAATAAAAAAGAGCTTGGCGCCGCCAAGCTCTTTTTTATTAAATACGAATAGCACAGATTATACTTTTTCAGCGTAATTTTCCCGCTTCGCAGGGACTTACCAAAGCAAAGCAAGAGAATTTTGTATTTATATACTGTATTTTTACTGATAGTAAACAACCTTCTGCTTGTATTCCACGCTTTCAATAGTTTCCTCTGTGTATTTATGCATATCGAGAGTTCCCTCTTTAGCCATCTCTATTACACAGACGGCAACGTTTGAGCAGTGGTCCGAAACGCGCTCGAATTTACTCTATTGTAAAGCGCATAACACGCATTTCCTTTGTTGCCTGCTCGGAGAATGAAATCTTCTTGTCCTTCTTATCACGTACTGTAAGCACCGCAAGCTTCTCAAGCTGCTTATAAAACGGAGATATTGCAAGAACGGAAAAAAAGCTTAAATACCGTGTGAACAAATGCAACACCCCTTGCGTTTATTGATGAATCCGCGAATCGAACTCGAGGTCATTTTCCAAGAATAACTTTCAGTTGATTGCTCGTGCTCTTTTTTTGCGAATCGCCCGTAATCTCCATGCCGTAAAGGAAAAGAGCAAGACCGCAAAACAATGTAAGTACGTCAAATGCTGTCATTTAAACCTGCGGATGAGAAATTAATATCTATCAATCGTAAACACCGGCAATTTCACCGACGTCACGAAGAATATACTTCGGTCTGTACGGAAACGTTTTTATCGTTTCCATATTGGAAACACCCGTCATAACGAGAGCCGTGTCAAGTTCACTCTCGATTCCCGCTATTATATCGGTATCCATTCTATCACCTATTATTGCCGCATCAACTCTATGACAATCAAGCTTTTTGAGTGCGTGGCGCATCATAAGAGGATTAGGTTTTCCAACGAAATAAGCGCTTTTTCCCGTCGTCATTTCGATTGGCGAAACAAGTGCGCGGCAGGCGGGAATAATTCCGTTTTCCGACGGTCCCGTAAGGTCACTGTTAGTTCCTATAAGCTTAGCCCCATTCATAACGAGACGGACTGCCTTTTCTATTTTTTCATAGTTAAGCGAGCGTGTTTCTCCAAACACAACGTAGTCGGGATTTACGTCATTCATGCTGAATCCCGCCTCATAAAGCGCGAAGGTCAAACCGGGCTCACCTATTACGTAAACAGATCCGCCCTTGCACTGACTTGCAAGGAATGATGCCGTTGCGAGCGCACTCGTGTAAAAATGGCTCTCGTCAACTGAAAGACCCATTCTTCCAAGCTTTTGTGCAAGCTCCCTCGGAGAGCGCTCCGAGCTGTTAGTCAAAAAAAGGAATTTCTTTCCGTTATCGGTAAGCCATCCCACAAAATCTTCAACATGAGGAATTATTCTGTTTCCGTGATAGATAACGCCGTCCATATCGCATATAAACGCGCTTTTGCTTCTGAGTTCTGTTAAATCCTGATGCATAACTTCTCCATTCCGCTGCCGTACGGCAACTTATATTTATACGAATTTCTGATTATTGATTATGAGTCTGAATGTCATTCCAAGCTTATCCGCTGCCTTGCGGCAAAGCATCATTCGACCAAGAAAGATTTCAAAATAATCCATAAGAGAGCTTATTGACGTATCTATTTTCAGCTTGAGCTGAATTTCTTTTTTAGAGTCACAGATTTCAAGCTCCGATTCCTCCACAGAATAATTAACTCTGTCATGAATATCAAAGGCCGAAAAATCAATATTTCTGACTCTTGAACGCCTTACGTCAGATTTATCTGCTATAATAAGAGCCGCAGAAACCGCATTGACTGGCACTCCCGTGCCCTCGTCATGATTTCCTATCGCGGTAACTATGGTCGCGATGTCCTCTGCGGGCATGCCCATTTTATCAAGAATACGAAATGCCATAACAGCTCCGCTCTGCGAATGCTCGACTCTGTTTACGAGATTTCCTATATCATGCAGATACCCCGCAATTCTTGCAAGCTCTACTGTATGCGCGTCATATTCAAGAGCCTCTAAAATCCGCGCCGCTGTTTCCGCCGCCTTTCCAACGTGAGCAAAGCTATGCTCGGTATAGCCGAGAGCCTTAAGCGATTCATCTGCGGCTGTGATATATTTTTTAATTGCGTCGTTCTTTTTTATGCTTTCGTAAGTAATCATACGCTCTCCTTGGGTTTTCAATCGGTAAATTTAATTGTTATCCAACCTACCCCATTTTAATTATACTTATTTTCTATATATTTTTCAAGTTTTTTTATTAAATTATTTTATATATTTATTTGTTTACCCTTGACTTATGTAATTTTATGTGCTATAATTGGTCATTCACTTAAAAAACAGGGGGTAAATAATGGAAATTTTAGAGTATTTAAAAGAATTTAACATTGCTTCAATTTCGGTGCGAATCGTTTTGGCGATGATAATCGGAGGTCTTATCGGTATAGAGCGCGGGAAACAAGGACGCGCCGCCGGCATGAGAACGAACATCCTTGTATGCCTTGGCGCAACGCTTACGGCTATGATAGGATTTTACGTCAATCAGGTGCTTGGTCTTTCTACCGACCCTATGAGAGTTTCAGCGCAGGTTGTCTCCGGCATAGGTTTCCTGGGAGCTGGAACTATTCTTCTCAAAGGAAGATTTCAGATAACAGGTCTTACAACCGCGGCATGCGTCTGGGCAACAGCTACAATAGGTCTTGCGCTTGGATCGGGATTCTATGAAGGTGCTCTCATCACATTCGCTGCAATATTCCTTACCGTCACTCTTTTACATAAGCTTGAATATAAGCTCGGTAAGCATCAGAAAAGGTTTGGAATGTACGTTGAAATAAATTCCGACAAATATATCCGCTCCATCATTGATCACTTAGAGCTTAACTATCATGCCTCCGGAATCCAGGTAACGACTCCCCGAAGCGGTCTTTCAGGCAACGTCGGAATAGAAGCCAACATAAGCAATTTGAAAAAGCAGAACCACCCGGCAACAATTTCAAGAGAGATTGAAAATATTGAATACGTTGTTTTTGCCATAGAATCTGTTTAATTATAAAGAAAATCCTCTCAAGGTAGAAATCAAATTCTGCCGAAAGAGGATTTTTATTATTTAGTTAAAAGGCATTTATTCTTTTGACTCTGCCTTATCCTCCTTAAATTAAAATGCTATTATACTATAACAAATAGCATAAATTGTCGAGAAGATATAAGATTACAATGGAGAATTAAAGTAGCGGAGCAAAAATGCGTACTAAATTGCGGACGCACCATTCGCGAAAGGTAAGCTTTGCATCATCATAGTCTATTTCAAGCGAGATTGACGCAGTTTTTAAAAATTCCTCTTTTATCTGAATTACGGTATCAGAGCCGTATATCCACACCGCATCCTCATAATGATGTACGAGGCTTCTGTAATCAAGATTAATCGTTCCGACTATAGCGTACAAATCGTCGCTCACAATACATTTCTCATGAATAAATCCGGGAGTGTATTCACAAATTCTTATTCCCGACCTCATAAGATACGGATACGCGCTCTTGGTCATGACCTTTACGATTTTCTTATCGGCAATTCTCGGAGTAATTATTCTTACGTCTACGCCACGCATAGCGGCATTGCAAAGAGATTCCGTCAAATCATAGTCTATTATAAGATACGGGGTAGTTATATAAACGTAATTTTTTGCCTGATTAATTATATTCAAAATTGCGTTTTTACCCACTGGACGCTTATACACGGGCGCGGGTCCCGAGCCAAACGGCAGATAAAATCCACCGTCTTCCGTCTCTGACTTTTTTACGGACAAAAAGTATTTTCCATATTCGGTGATTTTTCCCACCGTCATATCCCACATTGATAAAAACAGTTTCATAAAGCCGAGAATAGCCTCGCCCTCAATCCGTATTCCGCCATCCTTCCAGTGCCCGAACCGCATTTTCTTGTTTATATATTCGTCAGCTATATTAATTCCGCCGGTATAAACCGCGCGTCCATCGATTATAAGTATCTTTCTGTGGTCGCGATTGTTATGTGCGGTGGTAATTCTCGGGGAAACAGGTGAAAACCGCTGGCATTTTATCCCCTCGGTGCGCAGCTTTTTGTCGTAATGCAAAGGAATGGTTTTCATGCATCCGATATCGTCGTATAAAACCCTCACCTCAACACCTGCTTTTACCTTTTCCGCAAGAGCGGCGTGAATTCTTTCCCACATATACCCATTCTCAATTATAAAATATTCGAGGAATATGAATTTCTCAGCGCTTGATATATCGGATAGCATATCGGAAAACATACTCTCCCCGTCCGGATAATATTTTGACGCGGACGCACAGTAAACCGAAGAAAGCCTATCGTCGTTCAATATGGCAAACGCTTTGCCCGCAGCAAGCTCGTCCCTCTCCTTAAGTTCTGAAAAAACCTTGTCCCAATTACCGTTATCACCGTATCCCGTGTCACAAAAATCTGAAAGCTCATTCTGAATTTCATTCATAAGCCCGGCTTCCCTGCGTGATACCCTTCTTGAATAAAACATAGCGTAAAGAGCCATTCCGAAAAATGGAACAACAAGCACAACGACTAGCCAGGAAACCTTATACTCGGGATTTGCGTCTCTGTTTATTATGCTTATTACCGAGGCTATATTTACCGCTACAAGGAAAGCGAAAATAAAAAGCGAATACTCATAAGCAAAATACATAACAAAACCGATGATAATAAGCTCGGCAAGAATTAAAATAGCAGAGATAAAGTATCTTGAAAATATGAAACTGCACAGCTTTCTCACGTCATCACCTCAAAAAATAAACGGTTCAAAATATATCACCTATATTTTACCACCGTTTATTTTCCTTTTATTCTGTTTTTTGTAAACTTTTTATTATAAATTAAAGATGCAAAACTCTGTCCTTAATTTCTTCCGTACGGCCTTGATTCCAATACTGAGTCCCAATATATCCGCACGTCCTGCGCGCGACGTTCATTTTTGACTGATCGCGGTTTTTGCAGTTGGGGCATTCCCAAATAAGCTTTCCGTCCCCGTCCTTTTCGATACATATTTCTCCGTCATAGCCGCAAACCTGGCAATAATCGCTCTTGGTATTAAGCTCGGCGTACATAATATTATCGTATATAAATTCCATCACGCCAAGGACTGCCTCGATATTGTTCTGCATATCCGGCACCTCGACATATGAAATAGCTCCGCCGGGCGAAAGTGCCTGAAACTTCGCCTCAAAGGCAAGCTTGTCGAATGCGTCCATAGGTTCGGTAACGTGCACGTGATATGAATTTGTAATATAGCTTCTGTCTGTAACGCCCTTTACTATACCAAAGCGGTTTTGAAGACACTTTGCAAACTTATAAGTCGTGCTTTCAAGGGGCGTTCCGTAAAGAGAATAGTCTATATTTTCTTCAGCCTTCCACTTTGCAGTATATTTATTGAGGACTTGCATTATTTCAAGACCAAGCGCCTCACCATCGGGCTCGGTAAGCTTTTTACCAGAAAGAGCGTACACGCATTCCCAGAGTCCCGCATAGCCGAGAGAAAGCGTAGAGTATCCCCCGTGTAAATATTTATCGATAGTTTCACCCTTTTGAAGTCTTGTCAAAGCACCGTGCTGCCAGAGTATCGGAGCGGCATCCGAGAGAGTGCCCGAAAGCCTTTCGTGACGACACCTCAACGCTCTGTGGCAAAGCTCCATACGCTCGTCGAAAATCTCCCAGAAAGCATTCATATCGCCTTTAGCCGACAGACCGATATCAACGAGGTTAACTGTAACGACGCCTTGATTGAATCTTCCGTAATATTTAGATTTTCCGTTCTCGTCAACGTAAGGAGTCAAAAAGCTTCTGCAACCCATACAGGTGTAGCAATGTCCGTCTCCGTTTTTGTCAATCTTATTTTTAAGCATTATCTTCTCGGAAATATAGTCCGGCACCATGCGCTTTGCCGTGCATTTTGCGGCAAGCTTCGTTAAATAAAAATATTTTGAGCCCTCACGTACGTTATCTTCCTCAAGAACGTATATAAGCTTAGGAAACGCAGGGGTTATCCATATACCTGTCTCGTTCTTTACGCCCTGCGTCCTCTGGATAAGAACTTCCTCGATTATAAGCGCGAGATCTTCCCTCTCGCGCCCCGTCTTCGCTTCGCCAAGGTACATAAACACGGTTATAAACGGTGCCTGTCCGTTAGTCGTCAGAAGCGTTACCACCTGATATTGAATACACTGAACGCCCTTTTGAATCTCGCGGCGGAGTCTTTTTTCGGTAATTTTAGCAATAGCCTCTTCATCGAAAACGCCGACCTCGGCAAGCTCGCTCTCAACGCTTGCGCGAATCTTCTTTCTGCTTATGTCAACGAATGGAGCAAGATGCGTCAGGCTTATCGACTGACCGCCGTACTGATTTGAGGCAACCTGTGCGATTATCTGCGTAGCGATATTGCAGGCTGTTGAGAAGCTGTGCGGTTTCTCTATCATCGTTCCGCTTATTACGGTTCCGTTCTGGAGCAAATCCTCAACGTTTACAAGGTCGCAGTTATGCATATGCTGCGCGAAATAGTCTGCATCGTGGAAATGAATAATTCCCTCCTCGTGCGCCTTTACTATATCCTCGGGAAGAAGAATTCTTCTCGTAATGTCCTTTGATACCTCTCCTGCCATATAATCGCGTTGAACGCTGTTTACTGTGGGATTCTTGTTAGCATTCTCCTGCTTAACCTCTTCGTTATTGCATTCGATAAGCGTAAGTATTTTATCATCGGTCGTGTTGGATTTACGAACCAACTCTCTTTTATATCTGTAAGTTATATAAGCCTTCGCGAGAGTGAATGCGCCGAGCCTCATTATCTCGTCCTCTACCATATCCTGCACTTCCTCAACGCTTACAGCACGCATCATAGCCTCGCACTTGTGCACCACGTTTTCTGTTATTAACTCTATAGCCTTTTCCGAAATTCTATCTTTAGCCTCTACCGCGTTGTTTGCTTTCCTTACCGCAACCGATATTTTTTCTCCGTCAAATACCGCTTCCGAGCCGTTTCTTTTAATAAGCTTCATATTCTGTTTCCTATCTTTAAAATTCCCAATGAATTTGTGTGGGTGTTTTATATTATAACTATATATTGTAGTTTTGTCAATAGAAAATATCAATATATTGTGGTTTCGGTGTTATTTTTTTACCTTCGAAATTCCGTTTTTTTTGTACATATTAGCAATTGACAGACGCACTTTACAAATATTTCGGGGCAGAAACAAGCATGATTTAGTCAACTTTTACAAATCTGTGTTTTTTTAACTCATATATGTTAAAATTTATTTTCCATATTGCATATAAAATATTCATAAATATATTGTATAATCATATCTGTATATTTTTAAGAAAGAAAGAAGAACACATTAAATGCTTCAATTAAGGGAGATTAAAAAGGATTATGTCACCGCGTCAGAAACGGTGTCGGCGTTAAAGGGCGTAAACATTTCATTCCGCAGGAAAGAGTTCGTTTCGATTCTCGGTCCGTCGGGCTGCGGAAAGACGACTTTGCTTAACATCATAGGAGGACTTGACCACTATACGTCGGGTGACCTCATAATAGGCGGCAGAAGCACGAAATCTTATAAGGACAGAGACTGGGACGTATACAGAAACCACAGAATAGGATTCATATTCCAGAGCTATAACCTGATACCCCATCAGACTATTCTCGGAAACGTAGAGCTCGCGCTCACGATATCGGGAGTCAGCCGTGAGGAAAGAATAAGAAAGGCAAAGATTGCTCTTGACCGCGTCGGTCTTGCAGGACAGTATTACAAAAAGCCTAATCAGCTTTCGGGCGGACAGTGCCAGCGTGTCGCAATAGCTCGCGCGCTTGTAAACGACCCCGAGATACTTCTTGCCGACGAGCCGACAGGTGCTCTTGATACGGTAACGTCGGTTCAGATAATGGACCTTATCAAAGAAATTTCGGGTGAGCGCCTTGTTATTATGGTAACGCACAACCCCGAAATAGCAGACAAATATTCCTCAAGAATAATCCGCCTGCTTGACGGTAAGGTTATTGAGGATACTCACCCCTTCTCCCCCGAGGATGAAGCCTCTGAATGCGAAGCAATTATAAAAGCTGATGAGGAGGCGCTCAATGCGGAGCTTTCCGCTGCGACGACCGAAAAGGAGCGCAAGAAAATCGAGAAGAAGCGCAAGGAAAAAGCCAAGATGTCCTTCTTCACGGCGTTCATGCTCTCCTCGAGAAACCTTATATCGAAAAAGGGACGCACGGCAATGGTCGGAATCGCCGGCTCTATCGGTATTATCGGAATCGCGCTCGTGCTTGCATTCTCTGCGGGAATTAAAGGATATATCGCTTCAATGCAGGACGATATGCTCTCCGGAAACCCGATTGAGATAGCTGAAACAGGCTTCAATGCCTCTGCCTTTACGGAAATCATGCAGGCTGCAGCCAGCGTCGATGAGCTTGAAAAGCTTAAAGACAAAGTCTACATAACAAGTGTTGTGGAAAATCTTGCAGAAATGAATAAAAGCCTTGAAAGGCTGTTTGCAAACAACACCATCACAAGAGATTACGTCGAATATGTGAAATCTATGCCGAACGAAAACTTTGAGGCAATGCTACTCGACTACGGCATAAACATGTCTCTCAATATTTTCACAGACTTTAAATTCGATAGCGAAACCGATTCAAAACATATCTCTGTTAAGCGTCTTATAGACACCTACACCGCTGTTCTCGGACAAACGGCTTATAAGCAGTATTCTTCATTTATTCCGTATCTTGTTCCTTCAATGAAGCAGGCTCCTGCGAACACCGAATATATACTTTCGCAGTATGACCTTCTCGGAGGCGGTGAGGTAGCAGATGATGTGGGAGAGATAATGCTCGTTGTAAATCCCGACGAGGAGATATCAGACCTTCTTCTCGCTGTATTCGGATACTATACACAGGAAGAGTTTCTTGCCATTGTTGACAAGGCAACCGCTGAAGATCCCGAAAATTACAACAGCATGGCAGCATATCGCGAATACTTTGAGTATGACGAGCTTATCGGCAAAGAATTTGTATGGTATCCAACAGATACCGTTTTCACAGAGAGCGGTGATATGATGGCGCAGATGATGAACGGCTCATATCAATACAACTCCGAGTTTGAAGGCGCGGATATCGGTGCAAACGGCGGTGTGAAGCTCAAGGTCGTTGGCATTCTTACTCCCAAGGAAAACGTTTCATACGGCTGTCTTTCCACCGGAATTTATTACACTGAAGCTCTTACAAATCACATACTCGAAACCAATAAGAGCTCAGTTTATATAAACGACTATCTTATGAGTGAGCTTGCGCAGAAGGAAATCGGAGCAAGACCCTTTGCAAATCCCCAGGATCCTCAAAATACAATTACTCTTAATTATTCAACGATTTATACGTTCGGGTATTACTATGACGATCCCACCACGGCTCAAGACGAATCCAAAGATGAAAGCGGAAACTTTATTTCCCTTACGAGCTACGGTATAATTTCGCCCTCTTCGTCATCAGCAAGTCTATTCAGCAGTCAGACGCCAAGCCTTGACGATATTCGCGACAGACTGATACGCGACCTTGGCGGAAATGACCTTGCTAACAATATTCTTATCTATCCCAAATCCTTTGATGAAAAGGATCTCGTTACAGACTATCTTGATAAATGGAGCGACGAAAACGAGACTATTACGGTTAACGGAAGAGTGATTCCCATTGATGAAAGAATCCACGTTACCTACACGGATACTCTCGAGCTTATTATCAATATGATAAATACGATGATAGACGTTATCTCATATGCTCTTATCGCCTTCACTTCGGTTTCTCTTGTAGTTTCTACGGTTATGATAGGTATTATCACCTACGTTTCGGTTGTTGAGCGCATTAAGGAAATCGGTGTTATACGCTCCCTTGGCGGACGCAAAAAGGACGTCAGCCACCTGTTCAATGCGGAAACCTTTATTATCGGTCTGCTTGCAGGTCTTATAGGTGTCGGAGCAACATATCTCATTTCGATAGTTGTTAACCTGATTCTTAAGCCTCTTATCGGTTACGCACATATCGCCGCTTTGCCGATATCCAACGCAATAATACTCGTGCTGCTCAGCGTAGGTCTCACTCTTATCTCGGGCCTTATTCCCGCAAAGAGCGCAGCTAAGCAGGACCCTGTAGTAGCTCTTAGAACAGAATAAAATTATAAAATCCCGAAAGTTTTACCCGACTTTCGGGATTTTTGCTTTGCAAAGCGTATAAAATATAAAATAATGAATAAAAATAACAAAAAAGTATTGACAAAGCCAAATTTATGTGATACAATAATCAAGCGCTTAAAATGAAATAGCTTAGCGGAATTGTGTAAAGGTAGCACAGCAGACTCTGACTCTGTATGTCTGGGTTCGAATCCTAGTTCCGCTGCCAGAAAATCCTGCACGAAAGTGCGGGATTTGTTACTTTTTACCTCTTACCTCTTCACTCTTACTTAAAATGCAGGATTTTTTGGGAAGTAACAGGTTTTATGATATAATTAAATTACAATAAGAAGGGTGGAACGATATGAGAAATTCAAAATGTTTTTTTAAGAATATTTGTTGATATTTATTGGTAGCATATTATATGCGGTTGGTACGTTATTATTGATTTTTCCACATTCTCTTTTACTTGGAGGAACAAGCGGGATATCTATTATTCTTACACGATTCCTTACATTCTCTCCGGGAATAATATTAACAATAATCAATCTATTGGGATTGCTGATAAAAACGCTTGGAATAGACCTCGTAATTTATATCATCTCTAAAAGATTAAAGAAAAGAGACTCCTAGATGAAATAAAATGATATTGCAAGAGGACTCGGAATATCCGTAAAGCAAAAAATTTAAACAAAAGCTCTGAGGCATCTATTAAGCTCAGAACACACAAAGTGGATATCTCAAATGCAAATTTTAGAGCATTTGAGATAGTTTTTTGTTATACAAGAAACGGCAGGCTTTGATTAAATCCTATCGTTTTCTACAAACTACTTATTACTAAAGTCTTTACCAGCAAGACCTTCATTGGTAGCATAGCAAACAGTGTCATAAAAATGAATGATGTACTATCTTATTCTCTGCTCTTTACATTTTTAAGGAAATGTGATATAATAAATACAGTAATATAAATTTAAATGAAAGGATTGGTAATATTATGAAAATTCAATTTATTGGGGCAGCGCAGGAAGTAACCGGAAGCTGTACTTTACTTGAAGTCAACGACAGGTATTATCTGGTTGACTGCGGTATGGAACAGGGTATCGACGTGTTTCAAAACGTCGCATTGCCTATCCCCGCAAGTCAAGTTGATGCGGTATTTCTTACACACGCCCATATTGACCATTCGGGAATGTTGCCGAGACTTTATAAGGACGGCTTCCGAGGTATTATATATGCAACGTCTGCTACAGCGAAATTAGCAGATATTATGCTAAGAGACAGTGCTCATATTCAGATGAGCGAGGTAGAGTGGAAAAATAGGAAGGCGGAGCGATCGGGAGAGGATAACCTTACTCCTACATATACACTTGAGGATGCCGTCGGAGCGATAAAGCTGTTTAAGGGCGTTGCATACGATGAGAGGATAACAGTATCTGCCGGCGTTGATATCCGATTTACAGATATCGGTCACCTCCTTGGATCGGCAGCAATTGAACTATGGCTAAGAGAGGGAGAAAACGAGAAGAAAATAGTTTTCAGCGGCGACGTTGGCAATACAAACCAACCGATTATCAAAGATCCGACACCTGTCTCTGAAACCGACTATCTTGTACTTGAGTCAACCTATGGCAGCCGAAACCACGAACGTCATACAGATACGGTAGAAGCCTTTGCGCAGCTTATTGACGCGACGCTTGCGAGGGGCGGAAACGTTATTATTCCCTCCTTTGCAATCGGACGCACTCAGGAGCTTTTGTATGCTATCCGTGAAATAAAACAAAAAGCACTTACAAGGGATACGGATTTCCCCGTTTACGTTGACAGCCCTCTTGCCATTGAGGCAACTGAAATTTTCTCAAGGTGCGACAGGGCGTGCTTTGATGATGAAACGAACCGCCTGATTGACCAAGGTGTTGACCCAATAAAATTTTCAAATCTTCGGCTGACCGTTACCGTTGAAGAATCCAAGCATATAAACGAAGCGCCTGAACCTAAGGTAATTATTTCCGCAAGCGGAATGTGCGAGGCGGGAAGAATCAGGCACCACCTTAAGCATAACCTTTGGAGACCGCAAAATCTCATTCTCTTCGTAGGATATCAGGCGGAGGGCACTCTCGGACGGCATCTGATTGAAGGAGCCGAAAGCGTCAGACTGTTTGGCGAGGATATAGCGGTCAGGGCTGAAATCCGTTCCCTAAAGGGTACGAGCGGACACGCGGACCAAGAAGGGCTTATAAACTGGCTGAAGAGCTTTTCAAAGAAACCGTATACGGTATTTTTGAATCACGGAAACGAGGAATCCATCGCTGCTCTTGCGGATGAATTGAAGGAGCGCGGTTATGCGATTGAGACCCCGTTCAGCGGCACGGAATACGACCTCGTGAGAGGTATTATGACCGCGTACACTGAAAAGAAGCGCGTCACCGCGGCAGACGCGGCTAAGGCGCGTTCGAGAAAGAACAGCGTCCATCGCGACCTTGTATCGCAGGCAGAGGCACTACTCGCTCTCGCAAAGCGGTGCGAGAACCGTCCCAATAAGGAAAACGCCAAGTTTGCCGCTCAAATCAGAGCAATGATGGATAAATGGGAAAGATAATTTCACCCCGCGGAATACAGACGCGGATGCATCTTGACAAACCGACAAATTAGTGCTATAATCTACAAATAAAATACCCAACGAGGCATTGATATGATACTTGCGATAGATATCGGCAATTCTAATTTGACTCTCGGCGGTTTTTCTGGGGACGAGCTTTCTTTCACCGCGCGCATTTCGACCGATTCCTCTGCCACCGAGGACGATTACGCATACCGTATTTTAAATATACTGTCACTCTACAATATAGACAAAGCGCTGATAGACGGGGCTATAATTTCATCCGTCGTTCCTCAGCTTAACGGTGTTATAAGCGGCGCGGTTAAAAAAATCTTCTCGATTGACCCGCTTCTTGTCGGACCGGGTATAAAAACCGGAATTAAAATTCAGTGCGATAATCCCGCATCGGTCGGCGCAGACCTTATATGCGCGTCGGTTGCCGTTCACTTTATTTACGGAACGCCCGCTCTCATCGTTGATATGGGAACTGCGACGAAAATAACCTTTGTCGACAGTAACGGCGCTTTCGTCGGTACGTCAATAATGCCGGGAGTTTATATGGGACTTTCAGCTCTTTCCGAAAAAACGGCGCAGCTTCCCAAGGTGAGCCTTGACGCCCCCTGCTCTGTGATAGCTAAAAACACCGCCGACTGTATGAAATCGGGCGTTATATTCGGAAACGCGAGTATGGTGGACGGAATGATAGAGCGAGTAAAATCCGAGACGAAAGAAAAGGTTTCGGTTTATCTGACCGGCGGATGCGCGCGGCTTATATACCCACACTGCAAAACCGATATGATTCTTGACGAGAATCTCACCCTTAAGGGTCTTAACATTATATATAGGAAAAACAGCTGAATTTCCAAGGTATTAGGTATTAACCGAATAACAAACCGTATTCGGATATAATATAATTTTATATGCGTTGTACCGCTATAGAAGCGGACGACAGCAAGGAGGATTTATGAAAACGTCAAACAAACAACAACTGCAAACCGAAAAGCTTGTGCTTATGGCATTGCTCACAGCGCTCGTTGCAGTACTCTCCTATTTGGGAGGATTTATTAAAATCGGCGGACTTGCTTCAATCTCGCTCACACTTATCCCCGTAGTTCTCGGCGGAGCTTTGCTCGGCCCCTTGACAGGCGCTTGGCTTGGAGGCGTTGCGGGAGCGGTATTCTTTGCCACGGCAGACGCGGCATTCTGGTTCAGCCTTAGCATTCCCGGAACGGTTATAACCGTATTGGTAAAAGGAATTCTCTCCGGTCTTTGCGCAGGACTTGCTTACAGATTTTTTGAAAAGTTCAACCGTTATCTCGCGGTTATAATCAGCGCTGTTATATGCCCTATCGTTAACACGGGAATATTCCTTATCGGCTGCCTTGTATTCTTTCTTGATACGGTTAATTCAATGGCGGCAAGCGAGGGCATGTCAGTCGCAGGCTATCTCATTATCTTTTTCGTAGGACTCAACTTTGTCTTTGAGCTTGCGCTGAACATAATCATCAGCCCCGCGATCTTAAGAATAATCAACATAAAAAAGAAAAATAAAACGTAGAAATTATGGCGGCAGGAAATCATTCATGCCGCCTTTAAACACACATACTGAAATACGGAGAATAAATGATCTTCCCTTTTTGAATGCTGCTCTTTATTCGCAAAGACTCCATTCTAATTGATATTGAATTTCTAATTTAAGAGCCATAGTTTTATCCTCTCAAACCGTATTTTTATTCTCCGTCGATGGTTATATTTATTCCGTTGACCTCGACGCCGCCGTCAACGCGAATCATCACGTATTTTACGTTATTTATGACCTGCGTTGAGACAAGGTCTCGGTGCTCAGGGTCAACCTTTATTGACACCTCGGGGGTTGTGACCTCGAACTTTTTGACCGACACGATATTTTTCGGAGACAGCTCTGCGTTTTTGCCAAAATTCTCGTCAAAGGATTTATCAAGCTGCTCAATTTTTTCATCACCGATTCCGCAGCCGGCAAGAACGGTCTTGACCGTTTCCTTTGTAATCATAAGCGGCTCGGGGTCGCGCGACTCCTTATGCGACTCAATCATCTCGCCTATCTGCGCGTGAACCGAGCGCACGACCTCAAAGCTGCACTCATCGGCAAGAACGTCGCTAAGGCATCCGTTAAAGGTTGCCTTTTGCATTTTCGGGGTCATCTTTGGCTCTGAGGCAAAAACATTCTGCGTAAAGTCCTTATAATTTTCGGAAATACTCCTCGTGTAATAGAGGGCGTTATAAATATTCGTCTTTCTGTCGTCAAACGCCGGGAACATAAATCCAAGCTCGGGCGAGGCAAGAAGCGCCGACGCGCTCAGCGCGTGGAACAGGCTGTCAGCCTCTTTGAACGAAAGCGTCTCCGGCATACTCTTCACGGGGCAGACCGCGCATATTACGTACGAGAAAACCTCTGACGAGCCACTCTCTTCCCCATCCTTTCCGTACGAGAAAACGTCGTATACGTCATTAGCCAAAAGAATTACGTAATTCGAATCAAAATTCAGACTTTCTGTGACACGGGTATAGAACTGCTCAAGTAAATCTACGTCAGAAAGGCGGCTTTTAACAAGTCCCATAAGCAGTTTATGCTCCTCGCTCTCGGATACCTGCTTTGTGCTGAACGATATATCTGTAAGGTTGGTTCCGAGACTTCCCGACAGCGTTTTCTTCATAACGCCGAGAAGCTTCTCGCTGACTACGGAATCCGACACGCCTATCGACTGTGATATTCTTGAAATTATCTGCTTATTACCGTTAACGAAGCATCCGACAATTTTCGGTATATTGCTCTTTTCGGGTCGGAAGCGTCTTTTTATCTCTCTTAATTCTTTTTCTGTCATAACTTTCTCCAAAATACTTATTTTTTCTACAAAATATATTACCACAGATAAAGAGTTAAGTCAATAAAAAACTAGAAATATAACTATGCCCCCAAAAGCATTTGAGCCTTTGGGGGCATATCGCATACTGCGCGCAGCGCAGATTTTTTTATTCAATAACGTAGTTAAACGTAATCTGAGCCGATTTTAAAGGATCGTTAGAGTCATTTATTTTAACGCTATACCATTGCGATGACGTTCCGGTATAATATACGTTTGTAATTACGGAATCGAAAAACGCAGCTTTTTCAACAGTTTTCACACTTGAAGAAATTATAACGGTATTCAATGCTTTACAGTTTATGAACGTGCCTTCGCAGATAGTTACAACACCGATAACGATATCGAATTTACACCCCCTACGGCAGAGTATTCTCCCGTAGAAATGGCGGTAGGTTTCTTTGATATGCCGTTTTTGAACATATCCAACTTGATATTTACGGAAATCTCAACCTCTATCACGGAAAATATCAATACGGTCAACTACTTGGAAAAGCATTGCCTTTTGTCCGTCAACCTCTTGCGTGTCAAAATCGGTGTTCCAATTTCGCATTTTTGCATTGAGAGCATACGCACTTTGTTTACGATCGGTTAGTTCCGCAAGCTCTTGTTCTCGTATTTCAACTTGTTCTGTGCTTTCTTTAACCTCAAGTTCCTTTTTGGAAAGAAGTTCTTGCAACATCTTACTGTCAAACCCGCTTTCGCCTATAAGTGCCTTTACAACCTCGTCTTTTAATGCACTCAACTCAAAGACAGCTTTGCTTTGTTTCTCTCTCAATCGTGCCAATTCGCCTTGTATAAACTCTATTTCTCGGTCAAGCCGTTCTACATAGGATTTAGACACTTCTTCGGTATTCAGAGTTGCCATATACCTTTTAATAGCGTTTACAACTGCATTTTCAACCTTTTTGGCACTGTATGTAGATTGTCCCTTGCAAATATCCTCTTGCGGATATGCAAATGAACTGCAACGATATTTAGGAATAAACTTACGTTCTTTCTCTCCGCCAATAATAATCGTTCTGCTCTTAGCTTGGAAAGAGGTTAATTTTCTTCCACAGTAACCGTAGAATAAAAGTCCCGATAATAGCATTGTTCCGTGTGTGGTGGTCTTGACACCTTTTTGTCGAGTGCTGCGCTTACGGATAACCTCGTGTGTTGCATTCCATTCTTCTTCGGGTATAATTATAAGATTTTCCATAAGGGGAGATATTATCTCGTCTCTGTCATTCTTGCTTTTAAGTACGTAATAACCCTTATACAGAGGATTATTAACTATCTGCCTTATTTGCGTAGCAGTCCATAAACCACCGCTTCTTGTTTTGTGTCCGTTATCGTTGAGATACTGTGCCGTTCTTCTAAAACCGTAGTTCAATTCTCGTATCACATAGAAGATAATACGAACAATAGGGCTTTCCGTTTCCTCGTCTATCGTTATATCGAGTATCGGTTTACCCTTGTAGTTGTTTCTTCCGTTGTTTAACATTTTGTAGCCGTAAGCAGTACCACCGCCACGATACCGCCCTTCTGACACCGCTTGTCCGATAGCGTCCGAAACTCTTTGCGAGGTCTTTCTGCTCTCGCCCTCGGCTTACCAATAACGGATATAGGTTATGAGCTTGCTTGTGTGGTCTCTCGCGCTGATTTCCCCCTCGGTATAGGAGAACACTATAATCCCTCTTTGATTGAGATATGACACAATTAAGGGCGTTTCATCGGCAATTCTGCCGAGACGATCTGACATATAAATTACAAGGCGGTCAAACTCTCTGTTGTCTGCCATTTTCTTTATGTCTTGGATAGCGTCACGATTATTTGCAGATACCTTAAATCCCGATATACCGCCCTCGGTAAATACCTTTACTAATTCCCAACCTTGTGAGTCTACAAAGGGCAAGAGAATGGATTTCTGTTGCGGTATATCAAAGTCGTGTTCTCGGTCTGTTTGTTGCTTTGACGATGCTCTCAATAATACAACAACTCTTTCTCTTTCAATACTGTTCTGTACTTTCATTTGTATATCCTCCGATTTATATATTTTTTGCATTTGATAACCTTAAATCTCTTACGGAATAATTCGGGCAAATTTTCGTTTGTAATCGTTCCGTCTTTTATAGACACAACCGAAATACCGTTTTGAGATAAATACCGCATTTCTTTCGTAATATTTTCGGGCGAGGTGTTAAGCACGTCAAGAGTATCTATGAGCAAAATCTCATACTCTCGGTATCGTGTCATAATCCGTAATGTTCGCCAAGTCATATTATCTAAATCTCCGAACTCCGTTATTGTACGCACTATACGATAACCGTTGTTTTTGGCATATAAGCTCAATTCTGATTTCTGCAATTCAACTCCGTTTGCGTGTTTCCACGACAATACACAACTGATTTTAACTGTTCCATTTTTACCTCCAAAATCTCTATTTTACTCACAAAAAAGTGAGCAGGTTAACGTCTTGATGCAAATTGATGCACCCATCAATTTTTCCAAGACAAAATCCTTGCGGAAGTGGGATACCCCACCTTCGTCCAAAAAACAAAAAAATGGAGGGTTTGTTCGTCTCATTGAAACGAATCAAACCCTCCAAGTTATCCAACGGATTATGATCGCTTTATTCAGTTTTTAAGTTCTTCAAAACAAAGACGGGTATCCCGTTTCTGTCTATTTTTGTTTAGCCGAAAAATAGATGTGAACCATTTTGAGGCTAAACTTTAACCTGCTCACTTTTTTAAGTGATTTTTGACTATTTTATGCGTTTTTGCGAGCGTCAATAAACACATCAATATCTTCTACGATATACGCTCTACCCGTAGTATGCAGAACATCAAAACAAGTACCCAGATAGTCTAAAACTCCATACTTTTTGAATAGGCTCATTGTTTCTCTACCTGTAAGTTTTTTATCTGCACGATACGCTTCAAAACAAAACGCCTTGAACTCTAATGTCTTACTCATATCACACCTCGGGCAAAAACAATCTTCCTGCACGTTCTTCATTAAAAAGTTGTGCAAGCATTAAGGTACTA
>JAZSGJ010000004.1:0-9119 GCA_045532675.1 Eubacteriales bacterium
GACTACTTGCCGTATAAATTCTTTTGAATAATGCTTTCTTCCTTCTCTGTTTCCCATACAAAAAACCTCCTGTAGTAGATATCTCTATTCTACTACAAGAGGTCTTTTTATTCAATGTCCGTTTTTATGGGTTCAGTTCAATTAAGAGCATTTGAGACAGCCTCTTTCGTTTTAAAAATCGGAGGGATATACACCGGATTTTTTCAACTCCTTAAATGCATTTACAACGGTTTCTTTATCTTCTTTATAGGTAACTCCGTACCACTTATCAGTATTATCAATAACACGCACATCTGCTTTTCCCTCTTCTACAAGGTCGGAAACTACGCTTGGAAGGAAAAACTCGCATTTTTCGGGATTCTTCGGAAGATTTTCCGCAAGAAATTTGGGAAAACGTTTTTTGCACTCTTCAAGATACGAAGTGGTGAATCCCCAAAGATTCATGGAAACGAGCGTTTCGGGATCAAGATCATAATCAACGTCATTTTCGATATAATATATGCTACCGTCTCTGATACCGATTTTAGTGCGCTCAACGATAGATTTAAGCATACAGTTTTCATCTGATTCGCATATACCGCGGGAAACAATTCCCTGTTCCGTTACCGTATTCTTAATTCTGTAACCAACCATTGCGTAGTGGTATTTTCCGTCATCATTAGTGTTTTTAAGAAAATTATAAATTTTCTCAAACGCATGTGCTCCGTAATAGTCATCAGCATTGATTACCGCAAATGGCGCGTCAACCGTATCAATGCAGCAAAGAAGCGCGTGGGCTGTACCCCATGGCTTGTGTCTTCCCTCGGGAACCTTAAATCCTTCGGGAAGCTTATCAATCTCCTGATAAACGTACTTAACATTTATATCTTTTCCCGCAAGGTGCGCATCCATTACTTCTCTGAAATCCTTTTCAATCTCTTTTTTGATGATGAAGGTAACGTCACGGAACCCGGCTTTCATGGCATCGTAAATTGAATAATCAATTATTATATGACCTTCCTCATCCACCTTATCAATCTGCTTGAGACCTCCGTAACGGCTTCCCATACCGGCAGCCATTATAACAAGTTCTGGATTTTTCATAATAATCTCCATTCTGCCGCTAAAGCGTCAGCACAAATAGGAATGAAAGCTGACGGATAGCGACGAAATTTAATATTTTTGTTGTATACTGTTTGTGAGGGAAAGACAAACTACAACTCACGGTAGGAGGAGTCGTAGAAGAGCTTCTTGCTGAAAACAGTATAGTAATCAGTGTTGGAACCATCTTGTCAAGCACAAACAAGTGTTGTCTTTGAGCACGTATGCTAAGAATTGTTTTAACATCCGTTAAACGCATTTACCGTCTGCAACGTCGCTCTTGATTCTGTAGTCTCGGATATGTTCGGTAAGTCTGTAACTGCAATTACCGATTACTTAATATCCGAAGAATCCTTCAATCCGAATACTGTGTCTCTCTTTTGCAACGCTCTTTGAAAAAGAAGTCTGATTCCGTGCTTGAATCCATTGAAGGTTATTCGATTACAGATGAGCAAAAGCTTCGCATGAGAATTGTCCGCTCGCACCTTGATTACATTACCGATGCAATTGCACAGGTGGATTCTGCTATTGATGAAATGGTTGCGGAGTTTGAAAACACAATCTCGTTGCTCTGTACAATTCCCGGTGTTGACCGCAATTATGCAATTACCATCATATCCGAGATCGGCAATGATATGTCTCAATTCGATTCTTCAAAACGTTTGTGTTGTTGGGCGGGATTAACGCCCAGCAACAACGAATCTGCCGGTAAGAAAAAGTATGTTCGCATTACACGTGTCGGAGTATCTCTCAAACCTGCATTGGTGCAAGTTGCCCATGCAGCCGTGAAAGCGACTGATAATTCTTACTACCGCCTAAAGCATGAGCAGATTTCAAAACGCAGAGGAAAGAAACGAGCCATTATTGCCATTGCACGAATGATTATCACTGCTATTTTCCAAATGATGTCTACGGGTGAGATTTGGAACCCATCTGTTCTGTTCAAGGTGGCTATGCCCGATTCCCTTAAAGAGCGGCAATTATCTAAAGCTGTTAAACAAGCCACTAAGTTTCTGGAAAAGCAAGGATTAATGTTTCTTAGGTTCTACTTTCTTCATTTCGCCTTGCAAAAAATTTGATTGGTTGCAGGGCTTTTTTGTTATGCCTTTATTCGGAAGGGATAAACATTACTTTCACGCTACACTCCTAGAAATTATTTTTCAATTAAATTATATACCCATTATTTTTTCAAGAGAAAATAATACTTTCAATTTGTAAAATCGGACAAATTCATATCAATTTTACAAATACAAACATTTCTTGATACATAATTATAACACATTTTAAAAAAATATGCAATACAAAATATTTTTCCGTCAAAAAAAAACACAAAAAACAAACTTTCACTTGAATTTCGACTTTAAATGAATTATAATATATTATAAACACATTACAGAGGAGCAGTAACATTATGAGCAAATTCTATCTTGTTGACCATCCGCTTATTCAGCACAAGCTTACGATCATGCGTGACAAAAACACTACATCAAAGGCTTTCAGAGAACTGCTTGACGAAATTTCAATGCTCATGGGATATGAAATTACGAGAAATCTCCCACTTGAAGAGATAGAGATTGAAACTCCGATACAAAAAGCTAAATTCAAAAAGGTGTCAGGAAAAAAACTTGCTATCGTTCCCATTCTCAGAGCGGGTCTAGGAATGGTTGACGGTCTCTTGCGTCTTGTTCCGGTTGCAAGAGTCGGACATATTGGTCTTTACAGGGACCCAGAAACACATATACCTGTTGAATATTACTGCAAAATGCCCCCCGACATTGATAAAAGACTTGTTATAATTGTTGATCCCATGCTTGCAACGGGCGGTTCGGCAACCGATGCAATAACTATGGTAAAAGCAAAAGGAGCAAAGCAAATTATGCTTATGTGTCTCGTTGCTGCGCCAGAGGGCGTTAAAAGGGTGCAGGAGGCTCATCCCGATGTAGATATTTACAGTGCGGCGCTTGACGAAAAGATTAATGACCGCGCTTATATCGTTCCCGGGCTCGGTGACGCCGGAGACAGAATTTTCGGAACTAAATAATGCGAGAGCTCATAATCAAAAAAAATGACTCGGGGCAACGCCTTGATAAGTTTATAACAAAAACCCTTGAGTTACCCGCAAGCCTTCTTTATAAATCAATCAGACTTAAAAAAATCAAGGTTAACCGCAAACGTGCCGAAGCAGGACAGATACTCATTGATGGAGATACGGTTCAGTGTTTCCTTGCCGAAAGTTTTTTTGAAAAAGAGGCGACCGACGATTCCCTTCTTCATATAACCCCAAGCCTCAATATAATTTTCGAGGATGAAAACATTCTCCTTGTAAACAAGCGCCCCGGAATATCCGTTCATGAAGACGAGCACGGCGCAAAAAACACGCTGATAACGCATATTTTAGCCTATCTTGCGCAAAAGAATGAATATAATCCTGATGAAGAACAAAGCTTCATTCCCGCTTTATGTAACAGAATTGACAGAAACACCTCCGGAATAGTTATTGCAGCAAAAAATGCAGAAGCGCTCCGCATAATAAATGAAAAGATAAAAAAACGTGAAATAGATAAATTTTATCTTGCGGCAATACACGGCGTTCCAAGCAAATCGTCGGATACACTTACTGGATATCTCTTAAAGGATGAAAAAACGAATACAGTTAAAGTATTCTCAAAAAATCCTCCCAAGAACGCAAAAAACATAATTACTAAATATAAAATAATTGCCAAACGCGATGATTCCTGTCTTGTCGAGGTTGAGCTTCTTACCGGAAGAACTCATCAAATAAGAGCTCATTTTGCGCATATCGGTCATCCACTTATCGGCGACGGTAAATACGGTATAAACAAAAGTGACAGAGAAAAAGGATACAAATACCAAGCTCTCTGCTCATACAAATTAAGATTCAGCTTTAAAGGCGAAAAAACAAGTCTCGATTACCTGAACGGCAAAGAGTTTAAAATAGATAAACGGGACATTTATTTTACTAAGGATTATTTTAATTAAAAAGGACGCATCAGCGTCCTTTTTAATATTTTAGGTACTCCAGGTTTCTGGCTATTGTTTCCCTCTTGCGCCAAGAATAAGCTCTTTCTTTGAATTCATCATCTGTCATATCAGAAAGAATCGGTGAAGTCAGTTTTTTTATTCTATCTTTATAAAAGAATGAAATTGGCGTTAATTTTGGCGATTTATTATATGGGCAAACGCTCTGGCACACATCGCACCCCCATACCGTGTTAATTTTTCTCATCAAATCAACTTCAAATTCCGAGAGTTCACCTTTTCTTTGAGTAACTTCGGAAAGACAGGCTTCTTCTCCGGAAAGTCTTTTTGTCGGACAACTTTCAACACATTTCCCGCAAGATGAGCAACAACCGATTTCAAGGTGAGTATCAGTGCTGATATCCGGTTCCTCAACGTCGCATATGACCTCGGCAATAAACACATAGCTTCCGTATTTTTCATTTATCACAAGCCCGTTTTTTCCGAGAATACCGAGTCCGCCTATCAGTGCCGCATGCCGCTCATCTATCGGCGAGTGGTCTCCAAATCCGGCAAAAGAATTTTGCGGATATATTTTCCTTAGTTTATCTATGAGCTTATCGGTAATTTTCTTTATAAACAGATGATAATCCTTAGATAATGCATATCTTGACAAATTTTCGCCATCCCCGGTGTAATATGGAATTAAAAAAAGAACCACCGTTTTCGGCACAAACCCTTTCCTTGCCACAATATCCGCTCTCAGAATACGGCAAGACGAATAAGGAAGGATTCTATAATATTCGATATTTTCTTTTTTAAAAAATTCGGCTATTTCAAGCTTCATATCATATGTCCCTTCTTATTTTTTATATTATTTTAGCATATAACCGAGCAAAATGCAAGATATTTATTGACTTTGTCTCACTTGTGTTGTATAATAGTTTTGTAGAATATTTATTTAAAGGAAATTTACTTTATGTATAACCTTAACGAAGGTCTTTTAGTATACTTGTTTGGCGGCGGTGAAGCTGTTAACCCCACTGCATTTTATATAACCTATATTGCTTTCATCCTAATATCAATAATCAGCGCATATTTGCTCGGAAGCATCAATTCCGCGATAATTACATCAAAGCTTCTCTATCATGATGATATCCGCAAGCACGGAAGCGGCAATCCGGGACTTACAAACATGTTCAGAACGTACGGAAAAGGCGGAGCGGGACTAACGCTTCTCGGCGACGTCCTAAAAAACGTATTGGCTATATTAATTGCAGGTATTCTTTTTGGATTTAATTACGTAGGCGGAATAAGCAATCACGACGGATACTGCTACATGGCGGGGCTTTTCGCTATAATAGGACATATGTTCCCCATATATTACGGTTTTAAGGGTGGAAAGGGCGTTCTTTCTACCGCAACCGTTACTCTTATCCTTGCCCCCATTCCCTTCGCAATCCTGTTTGCCGTATTTGCAGTCATAGTTTCCGGTTCAAAATACGTATCCCTTGGCTCTGTCGCGGCAGCAATACTACTTCCCGTAGTTGTGACTTCCTATTTCAAAATTGCTTTATCGGCACAAACTCCGGGTATAATCTCACTCAGCACCATAATAATCGCAATACTTATCGTTTGGTGCCACAGAGGAAATCTGCAGAGAATATCAGACAGAACCGAAAGGAAAATATCATTTAAGAAGAAAAAAACAGATGAATCTGAAGAGTGATTTTTTATTAATCGTTATTAATTCCTTTAAAAAGGAAATATTTAAAAAGCTTATCTTTTCCCGTCCCAGACGTACCGAAACTGCAAAAGTTACAGGCAGGCTTTGCGCTCACAGAGGAAAGCGCATACTTGCGCTTGAGTATTCCTTGCCGGGCAACACCGTTTCACAAAAAAATATTACGGAAGAAAGTCTTGAAGATGAGCTTTCTGCTCTTATCGATTTGTACGGACAGGTAAATCTTATAACAACGCTTGGCAATGCCGAGTGGAAAACATCCAAAAACGGAAAAGAAATTATACTCGGCAAAGACGCTCTTATAAGAAAAATCTCTGGGGCAAACAACGGATTTGAGCGTGCCATAGAAGAGCTTGACCGCAAGAAAAACTACATTCTTACGGGCAACGAGGATTTTCTGATTACTCTTGGAATATCCGATAAATCGGGACGTGTACACGATAAAAAACAAGGAAAATTTCGACAGATAAACAGATTTCTTGAACATATTGAGAATATTTACAGAGAAATTTCCCCCGAGAAAACAATTCTCATATACGATCTTTGCTGCGGAAAAAGTTATCTTAGCTTTGCCGTATATTATTACCTTACAAAAGTAAAAGGAAGAGTAGTAGAGCTTCTTGGAATTGATTTAAAGCGAGATGTCATAAATTGGTGCGACTCGGTTGCAAAGGAGCTTGGATACGTTGGAATGAAATTTATATGCGATAACGTTACAAACACCCCGAAGGATATTACTCCAGATATGGTAATTTCCCTTCACGCTTGTGATATCGCTACCGACATAGTTATAAATTGTGCGCTTAACATGGAAGCGAAAATAATTCTTTCAACACCCTGCTGTCATAAATATCTTAACGATAAAATAGCAACCGCGGAATTATCCTTCGTTACCGATTATCCTCAGCTTAGAAACAAGCTCTGCGAATCGATAACAGACGCAATAAGACTTGCAAGAATTTCATCATACGGATACAAGGTTTCTGCTCTTGAGCTTACAGACCCCGAAAACACCCCAAAAAATACTCTTTTACGCGCGGTACGTGAAGACTGTGTCACTGATTCAGAGCTCAGCGAAAGAAAAGAACGCTACGAAGGCATACTGAAATACGTGCTCGGCAAAGATTATGACGCATATCTTAAAGAAATAAACTAAAGGTAAACAGATATGATTTACGTTACAAATAATACTCGGGAAACCGAAGCTGTTGGATATGAGCTTGCGAAAATTCTTGATAAAAAAAACGTAAAAAGATGCTTTATTGCTATGAGAGGTGAAATGGGAGTAGGAAAAACAGCCTTTACCCGCGGATTTGCATCATATTTCGGTATATCCGGTGTAAAGAGTCCAACCTACACTATCGTTAACGAATACCGCGGAAACGCAAGTATTTTTCACTTTGACATGTATCGATTGCAAACCGAAGATGACCTCTATTCAATAGGATTTGACGATTATATTGAAAGAGACGGATTCTGTATTGCTGAATGGTCTGAAAATATTGCCGAATTTCTCCCCGAGGATTTGATATTCGTCACGATTACACGTACAGATAAAGAAAGCGAAAGAAAAATCGAAATAGATTTGGACTGAAAACATGAAAATTTTAGCATTTGATAGCACTGCAAAGGCAGCCTCTGTCGCTGTTTGTGACGATGAAAAGCTGCTTGGCTTATATAATATAGACAACGGCCTTACACAAAGTGAACTACTTCTTCCTATGGCTAAAAATCTTTTAAAATCGTTAAAACTCTCGTTTTCAGATATTGAGCTATTATGTGCAACAACCGGTCCCGGCTCATTCACGGGGGTGAGAATCGGCGCGGCACTTGTTAAAGGACTCGGTTTTTGTAGAAACCTTCCCTGTGTGTCTGTGTCAACGCTTGAAGAGCTTGCCGAAAACATAACACCGCTTTGCGGCATTCTTGTGCCCTGCATGGACGCGAGAAGAAATCAGCTATACACCGCAACATTTAAATCGGACGGAAAGACGGCGAAAAGGCTCTCCCCGGACAGTGCAATTTCAATCGAAAGTTTAGCAAATGAGCTTTTAACATACAAAGGCGAAAACATATATCTCTCCGGCGACGGATACGAAGTTGCAAAGCGAGGACTTGAAAATTTTGGCGTTCGTATTATGGAAACTCCCAAGCTTCTTATAACCGAAAACGCATATTCCTGCGCTATGGTAGCTCTAAGAAAATACAGAGATGGAGAATATACAACCGATTCAGGCTTTTCTCCCACTTATTTAAGACTTCCGCAAGCAGAAAGAGAACGTCTTGAAAAGGAAAACAACTCAACGAAACCGCAATCATGAAAAGAGAGATAAATAAAATGAGCAAAAGAAAAATTTATATTGGCGCAGACAGCGCAGGTTTTATTCTTAAAGAGGAAATAAAAAAGCACCTCTCCCAAATGGAGTATGAGGTTACCGATTTCGGTACAGATTCGGAAGCGTCATGTCACTACCCTATATTTGCGTCAAAGGTATGCGAAGCAGTACAGAAAAATCCTGACACAACGTACGGAATTCTTGTTTGCGGTACGGGTATCGGAATGTCTATGTGCGCGAACAAATATAACGGTGTCAGAGCCGCAGTTTGCTCCGACACATTTTCCGCTAAAATGACAAGACGCCACAACGACGCAAACGTTCTTTGCATGGGCGCAAGAGTTATAGGCTCTTGTCTTGCTATGGATATAGTTGATAGCTTCCTTTCAAACAGCTTTGAAGGAGGACGTCACGCTGTAAGAGTTGGTATGATGAGTGACATCGAGGCAGAAAACTGATGCTCTCACAAAAAACGCACAAAGCGCTTGTTACCTTTTTGTAACAGGCGCTTTGTGCGTTTTTATTCAGATCACTTTACTGACATAAGGGAAAAATGCTCGACGGCATTTTTCTCGGATATTCTTTCATAATGCTCGCGTATGTAGCTTCCAAAGTCTTTTTTAACCTTACTTGCAAATTCCGATATGAACGGAAATTCACCGACAGACGAAGAGGAGTTATGCGATTCAATGGCAATATAATACAGTCCGTCGTCGGTTTTATATACGTCGCTTTTTGGAATTCTTACCATAGATATAGCCTTACATAGCGAAATAAGTCGGTCAAGATCTCCAACGTAGTAATAATCGTAATTCTTCGAGAGCACCGCCACCTTATGCGAGCGGTTGATAGCCTCTGCCGCTCCACCCGAAAGCACACCGAGCTTTGTCACAAACACCTCACAACCGCCGTCGGCGGTGGGGTAGAACTGTATCAACGCCTTATCGTCCGAAACGTCAAAGCCAAGTCGGAGGCCAAGC
>JAZSGJ010000058.1:0-7721 GCA_045532675.1 Eubacteriales bacterium
TTTCATGAACAAGTGCGATATCGTTGACGACGAAGAACTTCTTGACCTCGTTGAAATGGAAATCAGAGACCTTCTTAATGAGTACGAATTCCCCGGCGATGACATTCCGATCGTTCGTGGTTCTGCTCGTGAAGCTCTTACTTCTTCTAACGGCATTGACGCTCCTGAGTTCGCTTGCATCAAGGAACTTATGGATGCTGTTGACTCTTACATTCCTACTCCCGACAGAAAGGCAGATCTCCCCTTCCTTATGCCTGTTGAGGACGTATTCTCTATCTCCGGTCGTGGTACTGTTGCTACCGGTAGAGTTGAGCGTGGTACTATCAAGATGTCTGACGTTGTTGAGATCGTTGGTCTCAAGGACGAGAACAGCTCCACTGTTGTTACCGGTATTGAGATGTTCCACAAGCTCATGGACAGCGCAGAAGCAGGCGATAACGTTGGTCTTCTTCTCCGTGGTATCCAGAAGAACGAGATCGAAAGAGGTCAGGTTCTTGCAAAGCCCGGTTCAATCACTCCCCACACCAAGTTCGTTGGTCAGGTTTACGTTCTTACCGAAAAGGAAGGCGGCCGTTCTAAGCCCTTCTTCTCCGGTTACAGACCTCAGTTCTACTTCAGAACAACCGACGTTACCGGTATCATCAACCTTCCCGAGTCTGTTGAAATGTGCCGTCCCGGCGATAACGTAGATATGAGCGTTGAGCTCATCACTCCTATCGCTTGCGAGAAGGGTCTTCGTTTCGCTATCCGTGAGGGTGGCCGTACTGTTGGATCAGGCGTTGTTGCTGAAATCCTTGGCTAATTCTTAACGAATTATTAAAAACAAATTATTGCGCGACGCATATGCGTCGGGCAATATATAATAAAAAAGATAATTTTTAATACGCAATTAAAACACAATTTTTAATATAGTAAAACACATTTTTGGGGTTTGGTGAGATTCCATACCGGCAGTAAAGTCTGCGAAGAAAACGAGTCAGTTTTCCCGATGGGGTGAAATTCCTCGACCGACGGTTAAAGTCCGGATGAGAAAACAATGTGCTTTGTATATACGTATAAATGTCATAACACGCGCCCCGTGTTGCATAAAATCTTTATACGTACATACAGAGTTGAAAAAGCCCCGCTGTGCGCGGGGCTTTTTTTGGAGGTTTTTATTATGGAAGATAAAGAGTTAAATCAGGATGCTGAATACACCTGTGAGTTTTGCGGGGGAAACCGCAAGAGCGGTGAGGGAAGCTGCCCGAATTGCGGTGCTGCTGAACAGCCTGTAAGCGAGAAAACGGTTTATGCCGTTTTAAATAAAAAGAGCAAATTTGACGTAAAAAGGCTTGTCGGTATGGCAACCTTTGCCGCGCTTGCGTATGCCGTTACCTTCATTTTTCGCATACCCGTGTCATTTTTAACCTTTGATGCAAAGGACGCGGTGCTTACAATTGCGTCATTTATATACGGACCGTGTGCTGCATTAATAATGGCTCTTATCCCTGCGTTTATTGAGTTTGTCACGATAAGCGGAACGGGATTTTGGGGCTTTCTTATGAATTTCGCCTCGTCTGCATGCTTCGCGTTCACAGCGTCGCTTATATATAAATTCAGAAGAAGCCTTAACGGCGCTATAATAGGACTCTACGCGTCGGTTATTGCTACTACCGGATTAATGATGCTTATGAATATTATCGTAACGCCGATTTATATGAAGGTGCCGAGAGAGGTCGTGGTTGATATGCTTCCGACGCTTCTTTTGCCGTTTAACTTTGCAAAGGCTCTTATGAATGCGGCAATAACGATGCTTATTTATAAGCCGATATCAATTGCAATGAAGCGCGCTCGTCTTATAAGCGGAAAAATGGATGCCAGGTTTAATAAGCAGTCGGTGATTATGCTAATTATAGGCGCGGTAACGCTTGCCGCCGCTATAACGATATTTATTATTCTCAAAATGAAATAAGAGCTTGATAAAAGTATAAATAAATTTAGAGCGGAGATATCCATAAACGTGATATCTCCGCTCTTTTTCGGTACCGCCTAAATAAAGCAGACCGAGTATGTATTATTAGTCAACAAAAACTGTATACTTACCGTTTATGATAAGAGTAACGAGGTCAACAATCCAAGCGATAAGGTTACCGATACCTGTTACAAGCGTAAGGATACCAACAACAAGGGTAACAATATTTTTTGTCTCGAAGTATCTAACTATGCGGTAGATAGCTCCTACAACAGCTCCGCCGATTATCTGAATAATAAGTCTGAGGATAAAGGGAAGCTCATCGTAGCTTTTTGTAAGTGAATTGTTCTGTGCCATGGAAAACACTCCTTTTTTATTTTTATTTTGTGCACATTTATTTTATCATATATGCAAGGAAAAGTAAAGCCTATTTGTAAAAATATATTACAGCTTTTTTTAAATTATTATCGAATTATTAAGTTTAATTGTTTTAGGCTTTCAAAATTATATAATTCATCACAGTGCCGTTGCAAAAAAATGTATATATGTTTCAAATGCTTTTTGTAATATTAACCGGTTATTCCTGCGGTGAGCTTGATTATAAGATTCATATCGTCGGGTTGGATTTTTGCCTCGTGGGCGGCTTTGTTTCTTGAGATTGCGCCGCACTTCTCGCAGCGGTGGATTATGACGTATCCTCGCTTGGCGTCGGGCTCGGCTTTTATGGGGCGGAGAATTCCGCCGCACCCGTTTGCTCTGTCACCTGGGTTTATATCAACGTGCAGTGAGCAGAGGCAGAATGGGCAATGGTTTCTTGAGGTATATCCTAGGGGCATGACTTCTTTTCCGCAATTCTTGCAGACAAAGCCGCTGTCGTTTTTTGTAAAGCGTTTGTTTTCCATAACTGTACCCGTTTCACTTTCCTACGCAGAATTTTGCGAATATATCCTTGACGACCTCTTCCGAGACGGCCCTGCCGTCAAGCTCGGCAATAGCTCCGAGCGCACGCTCTGCGTCTGATGATGCCGCGTCTGCCGAAAAACCTGTCTTGTAGGCTGAAATTGCGGAGTTTACAAGCATAAGCGCTCTTGTGAGAGAAGCGTTTTGTCTTGCAGAGGATATAACCGCCTCGTTGCCTACCGAGATTTTCTCGTCGGTGAAGAGGGAAGAGACGGTTTCTGTGAGCAGCTTTATCGCGTCCTCTTTGCCGCTCTCTGCCGAAATTTCTATTATGGCATCAAAAATTTCGGGAAGGCTTTCACGGTCGAATTCTTCTTTGGCGTCGCATTTATTGAGAATTGCTATCTTTGCGCCTGCGGCAGATGAAAGCTCGTCTATAAGCTCTCCGTCCTCGGTTGAGAATCTGCGGGATAGGTCAAACACGGCGAGTATAAGCTCGGCTTCACTTATTTTCTCGAGACTTCTTTCAATGCCTATTTTTTCTATCGGATCGCACGTTTCGCTTCGAACACCCGCTGTGTCGGAAAGGCTAAGCATAACTTTTCCAAGTGGGATTTTTTCCGATAAAACGTCACGGGTGGTGCCCTCGATATCGGTAACTATTGCAGCGTCACGTCCGAGAAGCAGATTGTAAACCGAGCTTTTTCCAACGTTCGGCTTTCCGCATATAACCGTTTTGATGCCCTCGCTTATTGCCTTGCCCGTTTTGTAGGTTGCGATAAGCTTTTTTATTTTCTCCGCGGTCTCCTCAAGCATTTTCACCGATTCGGAGTCGCTAAAATCGCCAAGGTCCTCGTCGGGATAATCTATTCTTGCGTATATTGAAGATAGAAGCGTTGTGAGCGCCTCGCGTATCTCAGCTATTCTTTCGGTAAGAAGCTCGCGGGATTTTGATGAGGCAAGCTTTATCTGCGCAAGGCTTTCGGCTTCAAGCAGGTTACCTATCGCCTCGGCTTCGGTGAGTGAGAGCTTTCCGTTTATAAAGGCGCGCTGTGTAAATTCTCCGGGGGCAGCGGGTACGGCTCCCGAGGCAAATATAGCTTCAAGCACTGTGCTTGTGACGAGCACGCCGCCGTGGCAGGCTATTTCCACAGTATCCTCACCGGTATATGAGGCGGGGGCTTTGAAGTAGGTTGCCATTCCGTCATCTATAAGCTCGTCCGAGTAGTATATATCTCCGCGAACCTGCATTCTTGGGGGATAGGAGCTAAGCTCCTTTTTTGACCTTGGAATAAATACCGATGACGCAACCTCAAGCGCACCTTCCCCCGAAATGCGTATAATCGCAACCCCACCCTTGCCGGGTGGGGTGGAAACTGCCGCGATAACGGAAGTAAAATTATTCATCATTCTTGTTTTCTTCTTCTGAAACCGCTTCGGCGTCAAGAGTATGCTCAACGGCAACGACCTCGTCGTCCTCGCTCGTCTCAAAGCTTGCTTCAACCGCTCCGACCGATGCCGTCACGTCGTCAGCGTCGGGAGCAAATTCCTCAGCGAGAGGCGTCGTCTTCTTTTCCTCTTCAAAAATACCGCGGGGCTTCTTATCGGTAAGGAATATAACTATCTTTCTGTTGTTGTCGGAGCCTATCGAATTTGTTGACACACCTTCTATGTTCTGGATTTCGGAGTGAATAATTCTTCTTTCGTATGCGCTCATCGGCTCAAGCATAACGCTGCGTCTGTTGCGGAGCGCCTTCTGCGCCATGCGGCGCGCAAGCTGACGGAGAGTTTCCTCTCTCTTTGCGCGGTAGCCCTCGATATCGATGGTAACGCGGCTCTTGTCGCGCTCACCGTTGATGTTCTTTCTCGCGGATGCGAGGTTGGTAAGGTACTGAAGCGCGTCAAGCGTATCGCCGTGGTGGCCTATCAGCGTTGAAGCGTCGTCACCGGAGATTATGATGCGTCTTGTTCCGTCCTCGCAGGTGAAGAGGGCTGCTTCGGCGGAAAGTCCGATATCCGAGATAAGAGTTTTAACAAAGTCGAAGGACATATCCTCACCGTCGGAAACACACTTGGGCTCAAGCTTAAGCTCTTCTTCGGGAATTACTCTCTCCTGCTTCTTTTCGGGCTTTTCCTGCTTTTTCTGCTGGTTTTTCTTTTCTGCGTTTTCGTTTTTGTTCTTCTGCTTTTTCTCGGGGCGCTTTTCGCCTTCGTTTTTGTTTTCGCGGCGGGGCTTTTCGGATTTTCTGCGATGTCTTTCCTCGGGGTCGGGAAGCTCAATAAATGCCTTAACCTGTGCGGGTTTTACGCCTATAATTCCGAAAATTCCCTTGCTGCCTGCGTGAAGTATCTCAAAATTTACGTCGTCAAGAGGGCCTGCGCCAAGCGCAGCTCTTGCGTTTTCCTTTGCTTCTACAACGTCTTTACCCGTTGCAATTATTTCCTTAATCATTTCTTGTCATCCTTATCAGTTAGTCTGTTAGTCTTTTATTTCGGGAGCGTCCGATGAACTCCTCTTCTGTGAATTTGAAGAATTTTTCTTTATGTCGGGAAGCTCCTCATAGTCATCTTCGTCAATATAGTGGAGCGAGCGGTATTTCGGCTGCTGCTTAAGAGCTGCCTTCTGCGCCTTTTCCTGCTCCCGTTCAGCCTTGCGTATAGCCTTTATTTCTTCCTCGGTGAATTTCGGAATGGGCATTGCCTTTGCGAGTATAACGGTCTGAATAATAGAGATTATAGACTGGTATATCCAGTAAAGACCGAGCATACCCGAGAAGTTGAATGCGATAAAGAGTGTCATCGCGGGCATTGCGATGTCCATGATTCTCATAGACGCCTGCGCCTGTGAGTCACCCTGCATCTGCATTCCGTTGCCGTTAAGCTTTCTCGTAATCCACATCGTGAACCACTGCGAGAGTGCGGCAAGCACGGGAATAAGAACGAGGATTGAGAAGTTTATTAAGTTTGGGGTCTCTGCAAGGTTAACCCCGAAAAGATGGAAGTCGGGAATCTTGCTTACGTCAAGACCTGCGGCTTCAATAAATCCCGCTCCGGAGTGTTCGACGTGCTCGTATATCTTCGATATAAGAGTAATTTGGTCAAGCGTTTCATCGGGATGCACTATGTCATTTACGGCGGTGATTACGTCGCTTGAAACCTTCGCGATGTAGGAGAGGGGCTTTCTGATAACGTTATAAAGGAAGATAATGAGAGGAAGCTGGATAAGCATGGGAAGACATCCAGAGAAGGGGCTGTATCCTTCCTTCTGCTGAAATTCCATAATTTCCTGCTGCATCTTCTGCTGAGAAACTCTATCAACTCTTCCCTTGTATTTTGCTCTTATGAGCGCAATTTTCGGTGTAAGTCTTGCCATGGCAATCTGATTCTTCTGCTGCTTGATGGAGAAGGGAAGAAACACGATTTTGAATACCAGGGCATAGAGTAGGAGTCCTAATGCGTAGCTGCCGGTGATGCTGCTGAACCAGCCAAGCATAGTTCCAAGTAGTTTGTAAAGCCAATTAAACATTATTGTATTTCCTTTTCATTTGTATCGGTATGACTCTCTTCCGCAGTCCCTTTTATTTTCGGATTTCTGAGTCCTCGCTCGGGCACAGGGTCATAGCCGCCCTTAAAGAATGGGTTGCATCTGAATATGCGTCCGACGGTGAGGATAAAACCGACGAAAAAGCCACGTTTTTGAAACGCTTCGAGAGCGTAGACTGAGCAGGTTGGCGTAAATCTGCAACAGGGCGGTTTTATCGGAGAGATATATTTTCGGTAGAGGCCTATCAGCCATATCATTACGTACTTCATTATTCTTTATACATACCGAGCTTTGTGAGTGCAATATCAAGCTCCCGCTCGATATCACTGCTTTTTTTGTTTGTTGAAGCGCTGCGTGCCGCGATGACTATAAGAAATCCTTTTTTAAGTTCCTTCTTTTTCTCAATTGCTCTTAGCCCTTCACGCATAATGCGCCTGCATCTTGATCTGACCACGGCTCCGCCGAGCTTGGTCGAGGTTGTGAGCCCTATGCGGTTCACAATCTTTTTTTCGGGGTGTGAATTTGCGATACGCTTTGCGGCATAGTCCGGCAAAACGTAAACTGCGAGAGATGACGTCAAGGCTCTCTTGCCCTTTGAATACGCTTTCGAATAGAGATGATTTTCACATATTGCTTTGAATTTCATAAAAATCACCCTTTCCTTTGTAAAAAACTTATACTTAAACAAAAACCCCGATAAAAATGCACGGATAGCGCGTTTTATCGGAGGTTTTGTAGGTCACATACTGTGACAGTCACTGTGCGTGACACGAATTAATAGGTGAGACGGGCTCTTCCTTTGGCGCGTCTTCTCTTAAGAACTTTTCTGCCGTTAGCTGTCGCCATTCTTTTTCTGAAGCCATGTTCCTTTTTTCTCTGTCTTTTCTTAGGCTGATATGTTCTCTTCATGATGGCACCTCCTTTGGTTTAATTAACGTCGGGGAATGCAAAAATGCCTCCCAAATTCGCGTATTCATACGAAAGCACGATATATTATAACTGAAAAAATTCGATTTGTCAAGAGAAATTTGAATAATAATACAAATATTTTATTATAGTAAATTCTCAAAGTAAATGCAACAGTGCAATTTAGAGTTGCATTTAGTGTGAGAAAGATTTGGCGGTTGCATTTAGTCTGAGAAAAATGTGTTAGAATAGTTCTGAGGAGGTACTCAGAAAATGAAAAATATTTTGGATAACTATTGACAAATTCCAAATTTTCGGTTATAATATATCGTGCTTTCGTATGAATACGCGAAATTAAGGACGCATTTATGCGCTCCCCGACGTTAATTAAATTGAAGGAGGTGCTATCATGAAAAGAAC
>JAZSGJ010000087.1:0-12772 GCA_045532675.1 Eubacteriales bacterium
ATTTAATATAAATATATAGTCTTTAAATATAGTAGTTTATACAATAACTTTCTAATATATATTCTATATTATTCTTGTATATAAGCATATAAACAAACATTATATACATTGTTTATGCACTCAACATTCTGAATATTTATGCGCATAAACGTGTATTGATTTTATCTGAAATTTATGCTACAATATATATAATTTAATTTTGGGAGTTTATTTTATGATAGCGTTATCTGTTAGCGGCATCTCGCTCTCCTTTGGCGCGGAAGAAATATTAAAGGATATTTCCTTTTCCGTAAATGACGGAGACAGGGTTGGAATAATAGGAGTCAACGGAGCGGGAAAAACCTCGCTTTTTAGAATTATAACCGAAAAATATTCAGCGGACAGCGGCGCTGTATACATACAAAAAGGGCATACGGTAGGTATCCTTGAGCAGAATCCCGACCTGACGAGTCTGCCGGGTGAGGTAAGCTGCCTTGAATATATGTACACAGCCTTTCCCGAGCTTTTAAAGCTTGAGGAAGAGATAAAGAGCGTTGAAGCGCGGCTCGTAGACGCATCGGATGACAGTGAAGAATCGGTCAGGCTCTCCGCATATCTTGCAGAGCTTAACAATAAATATAACAAGGACGGCGGTCTTGAATTCAGACAAAGATGCCGCGGAATGCTTTTGCGCCTCGGCTTTGACGATGAGCTTATAGGGCGCAAAATAAGGACGCTTTCGGGCGGACAGTATACACGGCTTGCCCTCGCCCGTCTTCTCGCTACCGAGCCGGATATTCTTATGCTTGACGAGCCGACAAACCATCTTGATATAGACGCGCTCACTTGGCTTGAAGGCTACGTTGCATCATATAAAAAAACCGTTCTTATTATCTCACACGATAGATATTTCCTTGATAAAACGACGAACAAGACGCTCCATATCCAATACGGCAGAGCCCGGCTTTATAACGGCTCCTACTCTGCTTGCAAGAAGCAGCAAGAGGAGGAATGCGCCTCTCTTGAAAAAAGATACAAGGAGCAGCAAAAGGAGATTGCCAAAATACAGGCGAATATAGAATTTCAGCGCAGATGCAACAGAGAGCATAACTTCGTCACCATACGTTCCAAGGAAAAGCAGCTTGCGCGAATGGAAAAGATTGAACTCGCCCCCAAAGCTCCAAAGGATATCCGTGTCAAATTTTCGCTTGAGGAGGAGAGTGCAAACGACGTTATAGAGGCAAAGGACGTCTCATTCTCTTACGGAGAAAAAACGCTTATAAAGAATCTTTTGTTCCTTGTCCGCAGACACGAGCGCGTTATGTTCCTCGGCCCCAACGGCTCGGGAAAATCGACGCTTATGAAGCTAATCAATTCGATAATTAAACCGACGGGCGGTAAAATAACGTTAGGCTACAATATCAAAATCGGATACTATGACCAGGAGAACAGAGGACTTTCTCCTAACAAAACGGTTTTCGGAGAAATGCGCGACGAATATTCCGACAAGCCCGACGTTGAGCTTCGATCTGCCCTCGCGCTCTTCCTTTTCGGAGCTGACGATATGGAAAAGCCTATTTCTACCCTATCCGGTGGGGAGCGTGCAAGATTAACTCTTGCAAAACTGATTCTCAAAAAGGTGAATCTTCTCATAATGGACGAGCCCACCAACCATCTTGATATAGGCTCGTGCGACGCGCTTGAAAACGCGCTGCTCGCTTTTGAGGGAACGATAGTTGCCGTCTCACACGACAGATATTTCATCAACCGCATAGCGACAAGAGTAATCGAGCTCGACCCCGAAAGAGACGGCGGAATGATAGACTGCGTGCTTGAGGACTATGACGACGCGTTTGCCGAATACCTGAGAATGCGCGAGTTAAGAAAGCGTTCGTCCCTCGTGACAGCTCCCGTGTCAAAAAACACCAATGCAAAGCAGGATTACGAGGAGAAAAAGCGGCAGAATGCCGAAAAACGCGCTCTTGAAAAAAGGATAGAACGCGCAAAAACAAAAATCGAGGAGCTTGAAGCTGAAATCGAGGAGCTCAATCGCGAGCTTTTCGGCTCGGCTGCAACCGATTACGTAAGAGCCGCACAAATAGATAAAAGAAAAAACGAAATTGACGAGGAGCTTCTTTCCCTTTACGAAATAGTTATGTAATTATTTAAAATATACGTGTGCAAATATTGACAAGCGAAAATTTATGTGCTATAATTTTGTATATTTTGTTTATAAGTAATATATATTCAGAAGGTACATATAAAATGATTTGGTCAAAAGAAGAAACAATGCCCCGCGAAGAGCTCGAAGCCCTTCAGCTTGAAAGACTCAAGGAAACGGTTAAGCGCGTTTACGACAACGTGTGCCCATACCGCAAGAAGATGGAAGACGCAGGCGTTAAGCCCGGGGACATCAAAACATTAAAGGACCTCGCAAAGCTTCCTTTCGTAACGAAGCAGGATATGCGTGACAATTATCCCTTCGGTCTCTTTGCCGTTGACAGAGACAGCCTTGTAAGAATCCATGCGTCAAGCGGAACTACGGGAAAACCAACCGTCGTAGGTTACACAGAAAACGACCTAAAAACCTGGACCGAATGCGTTGCGAGAATCGCCTGCATGGGCGGCGCATCGTCACACGATACGGCGCAGATATGCTTCGGCTACGGAATGTTTACTGGAGCGCTCGGACTTCACTACGGTCTTGAGAAGATAGGCGCGGCGATAGTTCCCTCCTCTACGGGAAATTCACAGAAGCAGATAATGTATATGCAGGATTTTGAGACCTCGCTTCTCGTCGCAACTCCGTCATACGCATTAAGACTTGCAGAGGTTGCAAATGAAATGGGCGTTAATCCCGCAAATGACCTTAACGTCAAAATCGCTCTCGTCGGAAGCGAGCTTCTCACCGACGCTATGCGGGAGGAAATGCACAAGGTATGGGGTAACGATATTCTCATAACCTCAAACTACGGCATGAGCGAGCTTATGGGTCCCGGCGTTTCGGGCGAGTGCCTTGAGCACTGCGGAATGCATATAAACGAGGACTATTTTATACCTGAAATAATCGACCCCAATACAGGCGAGGTTCTTCCTGCCGGTGAGCAGGGTGAGCTTGTTATCACCTGCATAAAGAAAGAGGGACTGCCGCTTATAAGATACAGAACCAAGGATATTACCCGCCTTTTCTATGAAAAGTGCAAATGCGGAAGAACCTTCTGCCGCATGGAAAACCTTTCGGGAAGAAGCGATGATATGCTTAAGATTCGCGGCGTAAACGTATTCCCGAGCCAGATTGAAGAGGTAATTCTCAGCTTTGACGAGCTCGGACCGCATTACGAAATTATACTTGAGCGCGAAGGATATCTTGACAAAATGACGATAAAGGTTGAGCTTGCAAAGAGCACCGACTCCTTCTCAACGCTTGAGAAAATTGCGAATGCCGTTAAGGGTAAGCTCAAGGTTGTTCTCGGACTTGATGCAAGGGTAATGCTCGAGTCGCCGAACACCCTTCAGAGATTTGAAGGAAAAGCAAAAAGAGTAAAAGATTTAAGGAGCATAAAATAATGTCAAAAGCAACGATAATGCTTGGTAACGAAGCAATAGCAAGAGGCGCATACGAAGCCGGAGTAAAGCTTTCGAGCGCATATCCCGGAACTCCAAGTACCGAAATCAGCGAATATCTATCAAAATACGAAGAGGTATATACAGAATGGGCTCCCAACGAAAAGGTCGCTCTTGAGGTTGCGATAGGTGCATCCATATCGGGAGTAAGAAGTCTTGCGTGCATGAAGCACGTCGGACTCAACGTAGCGAGCGACCCGCTCTATACCTTTGCTTATACCGGTGTAAACGGCGGCTCGGTAATCGTAGTAGCCGACGACCCCGGACTTGCAAGCTCACAGAACGAGCAGGACACAAGAATGATTGCAAGAGCGTCTCACGTCCCCGTTCTCGAGCCCTCTGACAGCCAGGAAGCAAAGGATTTTATGAAATACGCATACGAGCTCAGCGAAAAATACGATACACCCGTTATTTTGCGCACCACGACGAAGCTCGCTCACTCTCAGAGCAAGGTAACCCTTTGCGACAGAGTTGAGACTATAGACAAAACCTACGAGCGCAGCGTTCCGAAGTACGTTATGATGCCCGCATCCGCAATAGGAAGACACGTTGCGGTAGAGGCAAGGGAAATTAAGATGGCAGAGGATGCCTCAGCCTTCCCCGTAAACAGAGTTGAAAAGGGAGACGGAAAGATTGGATTTATCACAGCGGGAATCTCTTATCAGTACGTAAAAGAGGTTTGCCCCGACGCGGGCGTGCTTAAGCTCGGACTTGTTAATCCTCTTCCGAAAAAGCTTATCGCAGACTTTATTTCACAGTATGAAACCGTTTATATATTTGAAGAGCTTGAGCCGGTTATCGAGGAGCAGGTCCGCGCATGGGGATTTGACGTAAAGGGTAAGGAATGCTTCACCCGTCAGGGCGAATACAGCGCAAATCTTCTTCGCCGCGCGCTCTACGGAAAGGACGAGGCTGTATTTGAAAAGGCAGAAACACCTAACAGACCCCCCATTCTCTGCCCCGGATGTCCTCACAGAAGCATATTCTCGGTTCTTAACAAGCTTAAGATTCACGCATCGGGCGACATAGGATGCTACACGCTCGGCGCGGTTGCTCCGCTAAGCGTTATTGACACCACTGTATGCATGGGCGCAAGCATCTCCGCTCTTCACGGAATGGAAAAGGCACGCGGTAAGGATTACGTTAAAAACTGGGTTGCCGTAATCGGAGACTCCACCTTCTTACATACGGGTATCAACTCCCTTATCAACATGGTATATAACAAATCCACCGCAACCGTTATGATTCTTGATAACAGAACGACGGGTATGACGGGGCATCAGGACCACGCGGCTACCGGAAAAACTCTTAAGGGTGAGGAAACCTACGCTGTTGACCTTGCCGCGCTTTGCCGTACAGCAGGCGTTAAAAACGTTATAGAGGTTAACGCATTCGACACAGCAGAACTTGAAAGAGTTGTTAAGGAATCGACTGCAAGCGACGAGCTTACGGTTATTATTACTAAATCCCCCTGTGTTCTTCTTAAGGGGCAGAAGTTCCCAAACAAGTGCGAGGCAGACGCCGATGCGTGCAGAAAATGCGGAATGTGCCTCAAAATCGGCTGTCCTGCCATCACGAAGCGTCCCGACGGAAAGATTAAAATAGACGAAACGATGTGCAACGGCTGCGGACTTTGCAAAAGCTACTGCAAATTCGACGCTATAAAAACAGTCACAAAATAATAACGGACGACAGGATGGATTTTAAGATGGAAAAGAATATTATGATTGTCGGTGTCGGAGGTCAGGGTACTCTCCTCACCAGCAGAATTATAGGCAAAGCGGCTATGGAAATGGGCTATGACGTAAAGATTTCCGAGGTTCACGGAATGGCTCAGAGAGGAGGCAGCGTCGTTACCTTCGTTCGCTTCGGCGATAGGGTATTTGAGCCCGTCGTTGAGGAAGGTCAGGCAGACGTTATTATAGCGTTTGAAAGACTTGAAGCGCAGAGATACGCTCACTTTCTTAAGAAGGACGGCGTTCTTATAATCAACGACTGCCGTATCGACCCCATGACCGTTGTAATAGGAGCAAAGGAATACCCCGAAAACATTATTGAAATACTTAAAGACAAGCATTCGGTATACGTAATTGACGGTCAAAAAACCGCAATTGAGCTTGGAAACAGCAAGGTGCTTAACTCTGTCGTTCTCGGATTCGCCGCAAGCTTTATAGGCTTTAGCGAAGACGTTTGGATTAAAACCGTTGAAGGAACGGTTCCTCCGAAAACGATAGACATCAACAAAAGAGCTTTCGCCTCCGGATACGGAGCAAAGCATTAAGGGGTAACTAAAATGATTTGGAACGAAACAAAAGAATGCATGTCAAGAGACGAGATGACATCCCTTCAAGGAAAAAGACTCGTCAAGCTTGTTGACTACGTTTACCATAACGTTGAATTCTACCGCAAAAAGATGCAGGCTGTGGGTCTTATGCCGGGAGACATAAAAGAGCTTTCGGATATAACCAAGCTTCCCTTCACAACAAAAGACGACTTAAGAGACAACTATCCCTTCGGGCTGTTCGCTGTTCCAAATTCTCAGATAGTCAGAATACACGCGTCAAGCGGAACAACAGGAAAAGCTACCGTCGTAGGCTATACGAGACGCGACCTTGACATATGGGCTGAGTGCGTCGCAAGATGCATGACTATGGCAGGGCTTACGAAGGACGATATAATACAGATAGCGTACGGATACGGTCTTTTCACAGGCGGTCTCGGAGCACACAGCGGCGCTGAGAAAATAGGCGCTACCGTCGTTCCCATGAGCACCGGAAACTCAAAGAAGCTTACCACTATGATGGTTGACTTCGGCGCTACGGCAATCGCCTGCACCCCCTCCTATCTCCTTCATATCTCCGAGGTTCTTGAAACCGAGGGTCTGATTGACAAAATCAAGCTTAAGGCAGCAATCTGCGGCGCTGAGCCTTGGACCGAAAAGATGCACAAGGAAATAGAATCAAGACTCAATATCAAGGCGTATGATATTTACGGTCTCAGCGAGGTTATGGGGCCCGGTGTTGCATGCGACTGCTCGTTCCACAAGGGACTTCACGTATGCGAGGACCATTTTTATCCCGAAGTGCTTAATTCAGCAACTCTTACCCCCGTCGCTGACGGAGAAACGGGTGAGCTTGCATTCACTACTCTTACAAAAGAGGGAATCCCGCTTATCCGCTACAGAACTAAGGACCTCACGAGCATAGACCACACGACGTGCGAATGCGGAAGAACGAGCGCGCGCATTTCACGCTTTAAGGGCAGAGTTGACGATATGCTTATAATAAGAGGCGTTAACGTATTCCCGAGCCAGATTGAAGCCGCTCTCGTTGAGGTTGAAGAGGTAACTCCCCACTATATGATGATAGTTGACAGAGTTAATAACCTTGATACCTTAGAGGTTCAGGTTGAGGTTGACCAGAAATACTACACAGACGAAATAAGAGTAATCGAAGCTCTTACAAAGAAGATATCACACGTTATTTTGCAGGCGCTCGGAATAAACGCGAAGGTAAAGATTGTTGAGCCCCAGACGCTCGTAAGAAGCGAGGGCAAAGCCGTTCACGTTGTAGACAAGCGCAAACTGTACTAATAATTTAATACGTTGGAGGAAATAATAATGTTTGCAAAACAGCTTACAGTATTTATTGAAAACAGAGCGGGAAGACTCTCCGAGGTTCTCGGAGTTCTTAAAGAAAACAAGGTTAACATTCTTTCGTTAAGTCTTGCCGACACTACCGAATTCGGTCTTTTGAGACTTATCGTTGACAAAGCGTCGCTTGGAAAGGAAAAGCTTACCGAAAACGGCTTCTCTTCCCTGCTTTCCGACGTTTCAATAATCAAAATACCTCATAAATCGGGAAGCCTTCAGTCTCTTCTTAAGATTATAGACGATAACAAAATAAATATAGAATACATGTACGGCCTTTCAATCGAATCCGACGAGGCGTACGTCGTTCTTAAGGCATCGGATACCGAAAAGATCGACAAGGTTCTTGACGCAAGCGGTGTTAAGACGATAAGCTGCGACGAGCTTGCAAAAATCTGATTCGCCCAATATAAAAAACTCGCGAATCAGCGGAGATAAAAATGATAATAGATTTTCACACCCATATTTTTCCTGACAAAATTGCAAAAAAAACGGTCGACATGCTTGCAATAAAAGGAAGCACGAAGCCCTATTCAGACGGTACGGTAAACGGACTTCTTTCAGAAATGGAGAAGGCAGGCGCGAATATAGCGGTTACCCTTCCGGTAATTACGAATCCCACCCAGTTTGACAGCGTTAACCGATTTGCAAAAGAAATAAACGAAGCCTTTAAAAACGAAAAGCGGCGTCTTATATCCTTTGCGGGAATACATCCCTTGTGCGAGGATATCGAAGCCAAAATGAAGTTTATTAAAGAATCCGGATTTCTCGGTGTAAAAATTCACCCCGATTATCAGGGCGCGTTTATCACAGACCCGGGATACGTCAGAATACTCGAATGCGCCAAGGAATTTGACCTTACAGTCGTAACCCACGCGGGAGTTGATGCGGCTTACAGAGATATGCCCGTGCGCTGTCCACCAAAGCTCGCAAGAGAGGTTATCCGCAAGGTGAAGCACAAAAAGTTCGTTTTAGCGCACTTTGGCGCCAACGAAATGTTTGACGAGGTGCTTGACACCCTATGCGACGAGGACGTTTATTTTGACACGGCATACGTCCTTAGGTATATTAATGAGACAACCTTCAAAAAAATCCTTACGAAGCACGGCACCGACAGAATACTTTTCGCTACCGATTCCCCATGGAGCAGTATAGAGGAAGACGTGAAAGCTATTAAATCATTTTCGCTTGACAGTATAACCGAAGAAAAGCTTTTTGAAAAAAATGCAAGAGAACTTTTGGGAATTTAAAAGTCGCACATAGGCGACGGAACGGAGACAATTGTGGGATACAATAAAAAAATGTTCGGGCTTGGAAGCAAGCGTTCGATAATAAGAGAAATTTTTGAATACAGCAAAACAAGAGCCGCCGAAATAGGTGCGGAAAACGTTTATGATTTCAGTCTCGGCAATCCGAGCGTTCCGGCGCCGAGCGAGGTTAACGAAACAATCGCAAACCTTCTTGCAACCGAAAATTCTGTTTTGCTTCACGGATATACCTCAGCGCAGGGCGACGCTAACGTAAGACGCGTTATTGCCGAGCGCATAAATAAGAACTTCGGTGTAAATATTTCACCAAATCTTATCTATATGACCTGCGGTGCGGCAGCTTCCCTTTCCATCTGTCTTAAGGCGGTTATGGAAGAGGGCGCAGAAGACGAGTGCATAGTATTTGCTCCGTTCTTCACCGAGTACCGCGTGTTTATTGAAAACGCGGGCGGAAAAATAGTTATAAGTAAGCCCACAGAAAAAACCTTCCAGGTTGATATTGCGGATTTTGAAAGCAAAATCAACTCAAAAACCAAGGCTGTTATCGTTAACTCGCCTAACAACCCAAGCGGAGTAGTTTATTCAGAGGAAACGATTAAGGCGCTCTGCGAGGTTCTTGAAAGAAAGTCTAAGGAGCTTGGCAAAACTATTTATCTCATTGCAGACGAACCGTACAGAGAGCTTGTATATTCGGGTGTTGAGGTTCCTTACCTTATGAATTACTATAAGAACACCCTCGTTTGCTACTCATTCTCGAAATCCCTTTCACTCCCCGGTGAAAGAATAGGATACATAGCCGTTTCTCCCACTATGGATGAATGTGAGAATATTTACCTCGCTGTTTGCGGTGCGGGAAGATCTCTCGGCTACGTATGCGCCCCCAGCCTTTTCCAGCAGGTCATCGCGCGCGCAATCGACGCTAAGGTAAATATCGAGGCGTATAAAGAAAACCGCGACCTTCTATATAATAACCTCACCGAGTACGGCTATGAGTGCGTTAAGCCGGACGGCGCGTTTTACCTATTTGTAAAGGCTCTTGAAGAGGATGCCTACGCGTTCTATGAGAAGGCTAAAAAGCATGAAATTCTCGTCGTTCCCTGCGACGATTTCGGAGTTTCGGGATATGTGAGAATCGCATATTGCACCGATAAATCAAGAGTCGAGGGAGCGCTCCCTGCATTCAAAGCCCTCGCAAAAGAATACGGAATTTAAGAAAATTTTGCTCGAATAAGCCTCGCCCTACGTGAGAGCTTCCGCTTTATCGGGTGAGAGTACTTATATAGAAAAAACGGCTCGGTGAGCCGTTTTTTCTATTCATGTTCTTCGGATGTAATACACAACGCTTCCGCTGTCAATCTTGCTCCAAGTGAAAAACCTTTAACAAAAGCGCTCTCACACTCGTTACACAACCGCTCGCTGTAATTGTCAATTAACCTTGATAAGCTTACCTTGCTACCTTCATCAAGGCTTTTTATTAACTTCTCAATCTTGTCATCGATATGCCCCGATAGGCTTGAGCAAGTCCTCTCGTTTATTCCAGGCTCTTCTGCAGGTCTTAGATTCCCATACCATAAATTCTGAATGCTATTCATTTTGTATCTCCTTTTGTTATTAGGTTATAAATTACCTTGCATTGTATATTATAGGTTAAATATCACCATTTGTCAATAGGTAATTTATAACCTATGATATAATTTTATATACAAATATTCAGGGGAGAAAAAATGAACTATTATCAAAGACTTAAGGACATAAGAGAAGATAACGATAAAACTCAAAAGGAAATCGCAGAATATCTGAATATGGATCAATCCAATTACGCAAAATATGAAAACGGAAAAAACATGATGGGCATAGACAAATATATTAAATTAGCAAAATACTATAACATATCTCTCGATTATCTTGCGGGAATTGTTGATTCTCCGAAAAAATTGTTCTAATTTTCGGGATGGCGGGGAGCAAGACAGGGGTCGTTGCCCGGATACAATAAAAAGGTTCCATCATGGTGCAAAATCTTTGTTTTATTATATTTTTGCGCTATTTTACAAAAAATCCCCAGTTCAAATCAAAGAGGTCGATATATTCCTTCACCGTGATATTTCCGGCGCGGTTTATCCTGACGCGTCTTTTTATAACCAACGGCAATTTAACCGATTTAAGCTTTTTCGCATTCTGTTCCTTATACTCATCGGTTGCGTTCGCAAATGAAACGCTTAGTGTTGACGGCAGATTATTTCCCTCGTGAGCGTCCTCCGCGATTCTTGACGCAAGAATTTGATATGTGTCTGCAAGAGAGCTGTAAAAGGAATTAAACCTATCCGCAGAATCAGACCCGACTTCTTCCGTATCCTTGATATGCGGAAGCTCAAGCTTCAGAATCGAAGCCAACCTTCCCGACTTGCAAAACGATTTCATTCTTGAAAAAGAACAAATATACATAAAACCACCGCCAATACCTTTTTAAAAGTGTATTCGTGGCGGTTTATTTTAAGAACTGTCAATATGCCTTTACAAGCGCAAGAGTTAGCGAAGAGGATATTTTTGCGGCAATCGGCAAAAACTCCGAGTAGTCCATGTTTGCGTCCGCGTCAGCCGAATCGGATATTGCTCTTATGAGCGCAAAGGGAGTTTCGTTAACGTAAGCGCAATGCGCAACAGCTGCGCCCTCCATCTCGCAGGCAACTGCGCCGAAGTCTCTCGCAATTTTTTCCTTTTCCTCTCTGTCGGCAACGAATCGGTCACCCGATGCAACCGTTCCGCACACAGCTTTTATACCAAGCTCGTCCGATGCGCGCTTAAGGATTTCAATTGCTCGCCCATCTGCGTCAAAGTATATCTTATTAATTCCCGAAACGAGACCCTTGGGGTCGCCGAGCGGCGAGGTATCCATATCGTGCTGACAGGCATTTGTTGCAATGACAGTGTCTGTTGGCTTAAGCTCACCCGAAAGCGCTCCTCCAACTCCGCTGTTAACTATAAGGCTTGGAGAATATTTCATTATCATTGCCTCTGCGCATATAGCGGCAAAAACCTTTCCTATACCGCACTTTGCTATGGCAACCTTTTTTTTACAAAGTGTTCCTGTATGAAATTCAATTCCGCTTACTGTTTCAGAAACGTCTCCGTCAAGCATTGAGATAAGCCCTTCAACCTCGGCAGACATCGCTCCGATTATTCCAATGTCAACTTTCATTTACAAAAACCGCCTGTTTTATATTTAAAGTCATTATTTTTACGCTTTAATATATCGAGATATCGTTTCGCTTCTGTCTTTGCCGCATCAAGAGATAGGTTTTTATAATTGCCGCATTCCTCTCTTTTCGCACCCGGCATGTCATCGCTATGAGCAATTATTTTTTCAAGTGTATTCATCACTGCATCCAAAACTACTTCACACGGGGTGGCTCTTACAAGAAGGTAAAATCCCGTCTGGCAGCCCATAGGGCCGAAATAAATCACTCTGTCCGATATACCGCTGTTTCTTATATACGTAGCAAACATATGCTCCATCGAGTGCATAGTGAGGTTATCCATATAATCACCCATGTTCGGTTTTCTCGTACGCATGTCGTAAGTCGTTACGTCTCCGTCTGTGCGTGATATATATATGCCCTCGTCAATATAATCATGATTTACCGAAAAAGATGCTATACGTGTTAAAGTATCCATAATTTTTCCTTTGATTTGTAACAGATACCCCGCCGAGCCGGCGGGGTAATTTTTTAAAATTTAAGTCTTTCGGTGATATAATTCTTTACTTCTGCAAGAGGTATTCTTACCTGCTCCATAGTGTCTCTGTCACGAATGGTTACGCAGCCGTCGTTTTCGGTCTCAAAGTCATAGGTGATGCAGAATGGAGTACCGATTTCGTCTTCACGGCGATATCTCTTGCCGATAGAGCCGGTCTCATCGAAGTCTACGGGGAATTCCTTTGAAAGCTCGTCGTAAAGCTCGAGCGCTTTTTCCGAAAGCTTTTTTGAAAGAGGAAGTATGGCAGCCTTAACGGGCGCAAGAGCGGGATGAAGGTGAAGAACTGTACGAACGTCACCCTCCGCAAGCTTTTCCTCATCGTACGCGTCGACAAGGAATGCAAGCGCAACTCTGTCAGCACCGAGAGACGGCTCAATAACGTAAGGAATATAGTGCTCGCCTGTCTCCTGATCGAAGTATGTCATATCCTTGCCGGAATGATTCTGATGCTGAGTGAGGTCATAATCAGTTCTGTCTGCAACGCCCCAAAGCTCGCCCC
>JAZSGJ010000098.1:0-4665 GCA_045532675.1 Eubacteriales bacterium
TAATCCAATCTTGAAGTTGCTTATGTCGCAAAATTCCAAACTTTTTACACGTTTGAATTAAACTTCCTTCTCCTGCAAGATAAGACTTTACGGCTGCTATCTTTAATTCCGAACTGTATTTCTTGTTTTTACGCATAAAAATAACCCCCTTAGTGTAGTCTTGAAAACTTTTTGTTTTTTCAAGTGTCTACTCTAAGGGGATTATATCACATCTTGTATGTCTGCTCTTTTACGTTAATTTCCGTTTGGTATAATTTATTTCACGCTGATTCTTGCAACGCCTGCTTTAACAGCGCTGTCATACACGGCTTTCGCAACCGTTTTTCCGACTCTCGGGTCAAACGCCTTTGGAATAATATATTCGGTGCTGAGCTCCTCGTCACTTACAAGCGATGATATTCCGTATGCCGCCGCAAGCTTCATGTCCTCTGTTATAGCGCTTGCACGCGCATCGAGCGCCCCGCGGAATATTCCGGGGAAAGCAAGAACGTTGTTTATCTGATTCATAAAGTCGCTTCTTCCCGTACCTACTACTGCCGCGCCCGCCTTAAGAGCGAGGTCGGGAGCTATTTCGGGAACAGGGTTTGCCATTGGGAAAACAATCGCTCCGGGATTCATTGATTTAACCATTTCCTCGCTTACGATACCCGATGCGGAAACTCCGATAAACACGTCTGCGCCGCGCATTGCATCACTAAGATTACCGTCGATTTTATCCTTGTTGGTAATTTTTGCAAGATCCGCCTGTGCAAAGGTCATGCCGTCCTTGCCGTCGTAAAGCGTACCTGCCTTATCGCAAAGAATCATATCGCGAACACCCATCTTAAGAAGGAAGTTTGCTATTGCAATTCCCGCGCTTCCCACTCCGTTTATTACGACACGGATGCTGCCTATATCCTTTTTAACTACCTTAAGAGCATTGATAAGAGCCGCTCCCAAAACGATAGCGGTTCCGTGCTGGTCATCATGAAAAACGGGTATATCGCATATCTCCTTGAGTCTTCTTTCAACCTCAAAGCATCTTGGCGCGGATATATCCTCAAGATTGATTCCGCCAAAGCTTCCAGAGATAAGATAGATAGTACGTACAAGCTCATCAACATCCTTGCTCTTTATACACAGAGGAATAGCGTCAACATCTCCGAAAGCCTTGAAAAGAAGCGCCTTACCTTCCATAACCGGCATGCCAGCAACGGGACCTATATCACCAAGACCTAAAACTGCCGTTCCGTCGGTTATTACGGCAACCGTATTCCATCTTCTCGTAAGCTCGTACGACTTGCTTTCATCCTTCTGTATTTCAAGGCAAGGGGTAGCAACTCCCGGAGTGTAGGCGAGAGAAAGATCCTCTTTCGTCTTAACGTCAACTCTTTGCGTTACTTCGATTTTACCCTTCCATTCATAATGTTTTTTTAAAGATTCTTCTGCGTAATTCATACCATATACCTCCGATTAATTCTTTTCCCAGGGGAATACGTATTTTGTGAGACCCAGCTCGTTTCTTACGTTTATCATTTCCTGCTGTACCGACTCGTTAATCGGAACACCCGAATCCTTGCGAGACATCCAGATTTCATATTCCTTTTCTCCCGCTGTGTAAATTCTCTCGGTGCCCGGAGCCTTCTTTGACGCGCGAACGGCACGGATAATATCTCCTGCCTTCTTTCTGCATAAATCTTCGCCAAGGAAATGATTTGTGTCAATTGCAATAAAGTAGTGACCGAGATGATACGGACGGATATTTCCGTTTTCATCCTTGCCGTCAAGAGCCTTTCCGTACATACCGTCCTGAAGCGCAGCGGAAAGAATCTCAACTATCATAGCAAATCCGTATCCCTTGTATCCGCCGAGAGCTTCTCCGATTCCGCCAAGCGTGGTAAGCGCGGCTGTACCGTTGCGTATCTTTTTAAGTGCGACACCCGCATCACCCTCTACGGAATTTCCGTTTATGTCTATAATAGTTCCGGGATGAACATCCTCGCCTATTCTCTCGTAATACTCAACCTTACCGTTCTGAGTAATTGAGGTTGCGCAGTCAAAAATAAAATCAAATTTTTCATCAGTAGGTATACCTACTGTAAATGGGTTAGTTCCAAACATTCCCTCAACGCCGAAGGTAGGAGCAACAGACGGGCGCGCATTCGTTCCCGTCATACCAATGCATCCTTCCGAAGCCGCCATAGAAGCGTAATATCCCGCAATACCGTAATGGCATGAATTACGAACGGTCACCATACCCATTCCGTATTCCTTTGCTTTGGCAATAGCCATTTTCATAGCCTTATAGCCTATAACCTGACCCATTCCGTCGTGACCGTCTACTACCGCGGTTGTGGGGGTTTCTTTAATTATTTCGAATTCGGTAACGGGATTTTGTATTCCCGCCTTAATTCTGTCGATATAAACCGGCTTGAAACGGTTGCATCCGTGTGACTCAATACCGCGTCTGTCACTTTCAAGAAGAACATCGGTACATATCTCCGCATCATCTCTCGGAACACCGGCTCCAACGAATGCGTCTGTTATAAATTCAGCAGCAGTTTTCCAATCCAAAATCATCTTAGGCATAATTTTTCTCCTTGGTACTTGTAATTATTAACTATATATTATAATGCTTTTGAGCAAAATTGTCAACAGAGTTAAATATTTTGATTGAAACAATCTTGTTGAGAGTACAAAGAAACCGGACAAGGAGGAAAAAGACTAATGTCAGATTATATTCTTGAAACCCGGAATCTCGGAATATCATTTGGTGGACTTAAGGCTGCTCAAAACATCAATTTAAAAATAAAGAAAAAACAAATATACGGTCTTATAGGCCCAAACGGAGCAGGAAAAACAACAGTTTTCAACATGCTGACCGGAGTATATCTTCCAACAACGGGAACGTTCTTTCTTGACGGTGAGGAGTTACGCGGACTGCCTCAACATAAAATAAATCATAAAGGAATAGCCCGCACCTTCCAGAACATACGTTTATTTAACAATATGACCGTTATCAGAAATGTTATGGTTGGACTTCACGACCGACCCGAATTCAAGTGCTCTTTAATCGAGTCACTTTTACGCTTGCCGCGGCATTTCAAAATTGAAAAGCAGATGCGTGAAAAGGCAAAGGAACTTCTCCGAATATTCGGTCTTGAAGAGGACAGAAACAATCTCGCCTGCAATCTTCCGTACGGAAAGCAAAGAAAGCTTGAAATTGCCCGCGCTCTTGCAACAAGTCCAAAGCTTTTGCTTCTTGACGAGCCTGCGGCAGGTATGAACCCACACGAAACGGAAGACCTCGTAAAAACCGTAAAATTCATTCGCGACGAGTTTGATATGACAATTCTTCTTATCGAGCACGATATGAAATTCGTTTCGGGACTTTGCGATGAGGTAACTGTATTAAACTTCGGTACCGTCCTTGCCGAAGGTGACACCAAATCCGCGCTTAGTGACCCAGAGGTTATTAAAGCGTATATTGGAGGTTAAAGCTATGGCAATGTTAGAAGTACGCGACCTTGAGGTTTATTACGGTGTTATATGCGCCATAAAAGGCATTAACTTTGAGGTTAACGAAGGCGAAATAGTTACTCTTATCGGTGCAAACGGTGCCGGAAAAACGACGACTATGCAAAGTGTTGTAGGTCTTCTTCCAAAAAGAAACGGAACTGTAACCTTTAACGGAGAGGATATAACAAAAACTCCGTGTCACAAAATAGTTCATCTCGGCATGACTCAGGTTCCCGAGGGAAGACGCATATTCCAGGAGCTCACGGTATATGAAAATCTTCTTATGGGAGCATATTCAAACAAAGATCAATCACTTTTTAAAAAGGATCTTGACTCAATTTTTGAAAGATTCCCCCGTCTTGCCGAGCGCCGCACACAGATTGCCGGCACTCTCTCGGGCGGTGAACAGCAGATGCTCGCAATGGGAAGAGCCATTATGAGCCACCCTAAGATTCTTATGCTCGACGAGCCTTCAATGGGTCTCTCTCCCTTTCTTGTTGATCAGGTGTTTGAAATAATCAAAGACATAAACCGAGACGGAACAACTGTCCTTCTCGTTGAGCAGAACGCTAAAAAATCCCTTGAGATTTCAAACCGTGCATATGTTCTTGAAAACGGCAAAATAGTTCTTTCCGGCACCGGCGAAGAGCTTGTCGCAAGCGAAATGGTCAGAAAAGCATATCTCGGCGGATAATTCTAAAAATATTAAGGGACAGTGTAGCCGACGGTGAGACACATATCCTATATCAAAATTTTTAGGGTATCTCTAATGTAAAAATTTGAGACACCCCTAAAGTTTGATAAGGAGATAGTCGGATTTGAGAAAAAACTTTTGCGTTTTTTGGCGTATTTGAGTCTTTTTATTTTGATTTTCGAACTTTTTCTCTCTTACCAAATTACACGCGGCAGGAATAAAAATCAATTACTGGACGGTTGATGACCCACAGATCGCAGAGCAGCTTGCCGAATGGGGAGTTGACCAGATAACCTTAAACATCCTTGAGGGAAAATAAAAACACAAAGGGGCTGTCTCAAATTGAATTTTTGAGATAAAATCATATACAAAAGCAACAAAAAACCAAGGTCAAATCAAATGATTGATCTTGGTTTTTTGTTATGGTTGCACATAGTGTTCATATTTTGTTAATGCTATGAGACAGCCCCTTT
>JAZSGJ010000015.1:0-12077 GCA_045532675.1 Eubacteriales bacterium
TACCAAAGGAGGATATTTTTGTCTACGCATAGCTAAAGCTTTTTGGAACCACCAGCCGGACTGGTGGTCTACGAGCGAAGCCTTTTTACAAAGTCTTCGTTATACAATGAAAACGAGGCGGTGCCCAAGTGAGCATCGCCTCGCGTTTTTTATATGCAATTAGAAGAAAAATCCAGATAAAAAACAAATCCGAACCACTTATCTGTTACTAAGTAGTTCGGATATGTTCTGTTTGGTGACCCGTACGGGAATCGAACCCATGTTACAGCCGTGAAAGGGCCGTGTCTTAACCGCTTGACCAACGGGCCGAAAATGGTAGCGGATGTCGGATTTGAACCAACGACCTGCCGGGTATGAACCGGACGCTCTAGCCAACTGAGCTAATCCGCCATTTCGCTATCTGAGGTCTCCCTCAAAATCTCGCTTGGTTATTATATCATATAAAAAGATAAAAGTCAAGATGTTTTTGAAAGTTTTTTTGTTTTTTGTAAATTATTTTTATTATTGGGGTTGGCTCAAATATAAATACTGAAACAACCCCATATTTTACTCGTTGTCCGATTTATGAATTATAACCAAAGACATAGTATAATGGAACATCGGATATATATTAAATATAAAATTATCAAGAAGGCTTCCAAAAAGGAGCACTGCGATTGAAATTGCCATCATGCTTTTCGTAAAGGTCGGCTTCTTGAAAATCGGTTTAACCGCAGAGAATCTATAATACGCATATGCCGAAAATCCTACTATTCCGGTTGCGGAAAGCAACTGAAGCACCGTGTTGTGCGCCTGCTTTGCAAGAGGACCGAAAACATCCGTCTCAACGTTAAAACCGTAGAATCCCATGCCGAAAATCGGTGCGTTAAGGAAATTATCAAAAGCCGCGCGCCACAGGGCGTATCTTCCGTTATCCGAAAATCCGCGTTCAAAATAATCACGCAGAAGCTCCTGAATTTTATCCCATGCAAGCACTCCGAGAACAATTACAAGCGCCACACCTACTACCGTTATTATTCTGAAAACGCACTTGTTTTTGCCCTTGAAGCAAGAAATAATTACACACACCGCATATGATAACGAAGCAAAAACAAGCGCATTGCGCGACATTGTGAGAAGCGCCATAACGTAAGTTAGCGTTGCCGCGGCAAAATAAAGCCATGGATATTTGTTTACGTGCATTCCGTAAAATATTACAGGAATAAGAACTGAGAGAGAAACGCCGACAAGATTCCATATTCCCCAACCGAGTGCCATTGCTACCTTGTTTATTGAGCCGTCTATAAACACGTTATCCGCCGTTATAAAGTGTGCAACAATTTCTGCACTTATTACAAACGAGACAAGCATTGAGATATAAGCAAAATACTTTGAAATTCCCTCTGCCCTTTCATCCTCGGAAAAACCGTGATAAAAGAGCAAAAAAATCAGCAAATACACCGCAATATTTGCGAAAGCAAAAATTATATTTCCAAGTTTCCACTGTCCCGAAAACAAGCCGTTTGTAAGAAATGCTGATGAAAGCAAAAGAAGAGATAAAAGACAGGGTGTATTATTAAATGATACTTTAGAGTACACACGGTTTTTAACTACGAATGCAACTAAAGAGATAACTATTGCGCATGCGATAGCAATAACAAAAACAAGTCTCCAGCCACTGAAATAGTAATCTGAATAGCTCGGAAAAAACGGAGAATTTTTAACTGATACCTGCATAACGTAGGTCAGAAAGGAAATCATAAGCGGACGAATAGATTTTGATATCCAGAACGCACCGCACGCAAGAGCCGTGTGAAGAATATTAAAATAAAACTCAAGTCCGCTTATACTTCCGAGAGCGACAATAAAGCATATCAAAACGGGATATATATTGCCCATATAAAAGGCTCTTATATTCTCTAAAGACAAGCTTTTTTTAAATGAAGAAATCATTTTTTAATAAGCTCCTTCATTATACCGTAAGTACTTGGAAATGCGTTAGCCTTAGAATAAGTATTATACCTTGACACAGCATCCGCGGGATTAATTGATATCTCACCCTTGTGAATTGCCTTAACCTTATTTACGAAATCCGTTATATTTCCCGCGGAATAAAGGATTCCCGATTTACCGTCCTCAATAAGATCACGGTGCCCCTTTATATCCGAAGCGAGCGTAATCTTTCCGCAACCGAGCGATTCCATAATATTAAAAGGCAAACCTTCCTTTTCACTTGCCGAAACGTAAAGGTCGCACGCCCTGATATAGTCACACGGGTTCTTCTTTCTTCCCACAAAGCATACCGAACTTGATATTTTAAGTTCGTCCGCAAGGTCTAGAAGCTCAAGTCGGTCAACACCCTCGCCCACAAGCCAAAGCACTGCATTTGGTATCTCAATTTGAATCTCCGGAAGAGCGCATATAAGCATTCTCTGATTTTTCGCCTTATAGAGCTCTCCGACAAAGCAAAGGACGAACTTTCCTTCGCTCTCGGTATATTTTCTTATTGTTTCGGGTGGCAGTATTGTTTCCGATACAGACGCGCCCATCCCTAAAGTCATTTTCACCTTGCCAAGACAAAGTTTGTTCTCGGTTGCAATATCATAATCCTCTTTATTCATGACCATAATATCATCGGTCTTTTTGCGAAGAAGCCTCTCACAGAAAAGAAATATTTTATCCCGCGTCGTTTTAACGTTCTTCGAGAACATATATCCGTGGACGAGATTTATTACCTTTGGACGCCTTTTCTTAGGAAGGCAAAGTCTTATATGAAATGCGGCAAGTGTCGTATTCAGTATAATAACGTCAAACTTTTCTCTTTTAAGTATTTTCCTTATTTTTCTTCGGCACTCGGTGTTTTTAGAGGATAGCATCTTTTTGACAAAACCAATATCAAAATCCGCATCTCTGCCCTTCGCCATAACGAGCACCTCGTGCCCGTCAGCCCTAAGGGCTTCGAGGTATGGAAGATGGAAGCTTTTTATGTGGTCCATCGTTCCCGCAGCATAAAGTATTTTACTCATTGGAATTACCCTTTTCCTTCTCCTCGGTAGGCTTTTCGGCTACCTCTGGCACTTTCTCGTTATTTTCCTCTTTTGAAGGAGCAACGTATTTTTCATTTTTGTTTATAGCCTTGAGCGGCGTTTTAAGAAGAACGTATATATCGAGCATGAGCGACCAGTTTTCGATATACGAGATATCCTCATGTATTCTTGCCTCAATAGAAGTGTCTCCCCTAAACCCCTTTATCTGCGCAAGTCCGGTTATGCCGGGTTTAACGTAATGCTTTATCATATAAAGCGGAACAATCTCTTTAAAATGCTCAACAAAAACAGGTATCTCCGGTCTCGGTCCTACGAGAGACATACTTCCCATAAACACGTTAAAAAGCTGAGGAAGCTCATCTATTGCGGTTCTGCGCAGGAAGGTGCCGAATCTCGTTTTTCTCGGGTCGGTTCCTGTCGTCCACGCCTTATCTGACTGCGCGTTGACTCTCATTGAGCGGAATTTCAGCATAGTAAATTTTTTGCCGAGCCGCCCTACTCTCTTCTGCTTGAAAAATATAGGTCCTGGCGATGAAATATATACGCCTATCGCGGCAAAAATCATAATCGGTGCCGTAAGAATAATGAGCAACGACGAGCCTACTATATCGAAGGCTCGCTTTATTGCGGCGTTAGCAATGTTGTCAAGGGGTGTACTGTGTATATTTATAAGCGGTACGTTTCCTATCTGCTCTATCTGCCTTGAATTTTTGAAGAATCCGTAAATAACCGGCAAAAAATACACCTTTATACAGCGGTCATCACACATATTAACAAGACGGATAAGATGCCTTTTATCATATGCGTCTATCGCGAAGACCGCGTCTGTCGGTCTGTATTTATCGAGTATCTGAGCAAGGTCTTTAAACGCGCCGAGCTTTTCAACTCCGATAGCGTCAGGATCTATTTTATCGCCTACGTATCCTATAACCATCATACCGTATTGCGAATTTGACGCCACCTCTTTTATATAGTCAACTGCAGTTGCGGTATTATCTCCGATAATTATAACCTTTCTGAGATGATACTGCTTTGAGCGCAGGGCGACGAGTATTACCTTAATTACGTGACGCTTAAAGGACAAAAACGCGGTTGAGATGGCTGCAGAGAACAGTATCCAGAAAAGGACGAACTGCCTGTAGCCCACCCTTGTCATAAACGTGGCGATAACAGCCAACGTTCCAAAATATATAAGATTGACCTTAAACACCTCGGGAATGCTGCGAAAAGGCTTCATATACCTCGAGGATCTATAAAGATTGCATATATGATAGGTAAACGAGGATGCCATCAGATTAAAAAACAAAATAGCAACCGTTGCCGGATGAACAAGAGATATCTTTGGGTTTTCAATCATTAAAACGAATACGTACGCAACGATAAAGGCTGCAAGATTGATAAGCATGTCTATAAAGTTTTCTATTGCAGTAAATATTCCGCGGCTTTCGTTCTGCATTACAAGCTCCTTTAAAAAATGATAAAGAAATTTACTTTGCACGCACAAATCTATATATTGTATATAATAGCATTATTATTGAGTTTTGTCAAGAGGAGGCAATTTTATTGGTAATTTCTTGACATTTTGCTAACGAAATGATAAAATATAATTAAAAAAGCTAAAGATTGGAATAAAAATGGACTTTGAGAAGCATATAAAAGAAATTGAAGATAAAATAGGCTACGCCTTTAACGACAAAAGCCTTCTGAAGCAGGCTTTTACAAGAAGCAGCTACTGCAACGAAAACCGCGACCCGACCGGACTTAAATATCAGTCTAACGAGGTGCTTGAATTTTTTGGAGACAGCGTTCTGTCAGCGGCAATCGTGACACTTCTTATGAGAGACTGCATGAAAAGATATGAGCACGGAATTTCTACCGAGCTTAACGAAGGTGACTTTTCAAATATAAAGTCCAAGCTAAGCGATAAAAAGAACCTATCACTCGCAACAAAAAGCATGAATATAGAAAAACATCTGCTTCTTGGCGAGGGCGATACAAAGCTCGGCGTACAAAACGAGCCATCGGTTATGGAGGACCTCTTTGAGAGCATTATAGGTGCAATATACGTCGATTCGGGAAACGATATGAAGCGTGTAATAAATTCTGTTGCAAAAATGCTTGATGTCAAATCCTATTCAAGCGAAAGGGGCGCGCCTATACAGAGCTATAAAAACTCACTTCAGGAATGGTGCGCGGATAAAAAACATAAGCGCCCCGCTCCGGTTTACAAAACGGTTTCAGAGAGCGGTCCCGATCATAAAAAGGTATACGAGCGCGCGTGCTATATAGGCGACAAGGTATACGGCATCGGTCAGGGAAAGAATTTAAAGCTTGCGGATTCCGCTGCCGCAGAGGAAGCGCTTAAGGCGCTCACAGCTGAGCTTGAAATGCTCACGGTTCGGTCAACCTTTGAAAAAACTTCTCTTTCTGTGCAAAAGCTTAAAGAATACGCCGCAAAGAAAAAAAAGCCTACACCCGAATTCCGCGACCTCGGCGAAACGCCAAAATCAACCCCCACAGCAAGAGAATACGAAATAGAATGCCGATTCCTCGGCTTTACAGCAAAAGCCTGCGCCTACGGCAAAAGAGAGGCAAAAGCCCTTGCCGCAGAGAAGATTCTGCAACAAATTGAGAAGGAAAATAGCAAGCAAACTTCTAAAAAACCTGCACCCGTGCAAAAAAAAGCGCCAAAGCCCAAGCTCAAAAAGCCACAAATTCCAAAGAAATCGGCAAATAAGAAAACGCCCCCAATGCAAAAGAAAGCAATAGTCAGAAACAAGACCTAACAAATTTGAAAGCGGAGACACCGCAAAACGCGGCAGCTCCGCTCGGTTTTTATAATGTCATGGACTTACTTTTCCTGAATAATCAAGCCATAATTTCCTTCCTTGCGTTTATAAACAACGCATACCTCCTGCGTTTCTGCGTCCGTGAAAGCAAAAAACGTGTGACCGAGTAGATTCATCTGAAGTATTGCCTCCTCAGGCGTCATAGGCTTGAACGGAAAGCTTTTTGTCCTTATCTCAAACTCATATTCCTCTTCATATTCATCATCGTCATCATAATCCGATATAGCGAATGCTCCACGCTTCACCTTCTTTTCAAGTCTCGTTTTATTCTTTCTTATCTGCCTTTCAAGACTTTCGGTTGCTCTGTCAAGAGCTGTTACAAAGGTTTCGCACTCCTCTTCGCTGCGAAACACAGTTGCGCCGTAATTTACGGTAATTTCAATTATTTTTGCTCCTTTTCGCGTCTTGCAGGTCACGTTAGCTTCCGTGTCTTCGCCAAAAAACTTGTCGAACTTTCGAAGCTTTCTTTCAATAGCTTCCTTAAGATTTTCCCGCACAGTCATCTGTTTTCCGTAAATTGTAATCTTCATATGAATTCATCCTTCCCATGAGTTTTTGCTTGCGGCAATTATCCATCCGCATATATATTATATCATGTTTTTTATTGAAAGTAAACAGTTTTCTTATAAAAAGACAATATTTTTTGTTAAGTATGTACATACTGTAAAATTTGTCCTTTATCGACAAAATATGGTTGACACATGCCGAAAAATATGATAGAATAAATGTATAGTGTCTCGAGGCTGCCTTGGATTTTCATTTGAGGCAGCCCCGTTCTATCATAAACAGAAAAAATAAGAGTTGAGGAGCCCCGGGTTATGGCTAATCTTGAAGAAAAGCAAATCAACAGAGAAATAATATTTGAAGGTAAGATACTGAACGTCGTGCGCGATACGGTAACTCTGCCCGACGGAAACGAAGCGACGCGAGAGGTGTGCCTTCATATAGGCGCTGTGGCTGTTATTCCCCTGCTTTCCGACGGATGCGTTCTTATGGAGCGCCAATATAGATACCCTCACGGACGTGTGTTTTTTGAAATTCCCGCAGGCAAGCTTAACTATTCGGGAGAAGACATGCTTGAAGCGGCAAAAAGAGAACTGAGAGAGGAAACGGGAGCTATTGCGAAAAAGTACACCGACCTTGGTGAGATGATACCATCTCCCGCTATTCTTGGAGAAAGAATAAAAATCTTTCTTGCCGAGGATATAAGCTTCACAGACAGAAATCTTGACGAAGACGAATTTCTTGAGGTTGAAAGAGTGCCTATCTCCGTGCTTTACAAAATGGTAATGTCGGGTGAAATAAAGGATGCAAAAACTCAGATAGCCGTACTTAAGGTGTGGAATCTTCTAAACTCCCGCGAATCTGATAAATCAAATATAATATAAAAAACAGGAAATTAAAATGCTTAACACAATTATTAATATTATACCCACGGCATTTATAGGCATAGTGATGCTACTTGGGATTATCGGAGCAATTAAAGGCTTTGGAAGAGGAATATCACGCCAAGTTGTCAGATCGCTTACGGTAGTTGCGTCGGGAATAATAAGCTTTATTCTTACAAAGCTAACCTACACGAAAATATCAGAACGTCTTGACGGAAAAACCGTAGCTGACATAGAACGGTTTTTAATAAACAAAGGATTATTATCCGGTGCGCAGAATTTCGGCTGGCTTCACGGGTTTGACGTTGACACACTTGAGCTTATATTCGCCATACCCATGTCACTTATTATAATGCCGGCATTATTCGTAATCTGCTTTGTGGCTGTAAGCTCGGCTATGCTTATAGTGCACGGAATACTCTCGGCTTTATTCGGATTTAAAAAGCACAGGAACAATTTTTTTACACGCCTTCTCGGTATGGTGCTTGGACTTATACAGGGAGTAGCCGTTGCAGGACTGATTCTTATGCCCATTATCGGTATCTGCTCATCGGCTTCAGACTCGGTTATTCAATTAAACGAAGATATGTCTGAGAGCGAATCCGCTGCCATGCTTTCCGAAAAATACGATTCATATATTGCCCCGACCGCAAAAAGTCCCGTCTTTACTTTATATGAAAAATACGGAATTAAGCTTCTTTATACAAAAATATCCACCGTTGATATAGGCAGCAAATCCACCGATATGACCTTGCTTATACCCGGTGGGGCAAAAATTGCATGTGAGCTTAGCGGACTCAAAGGCGCGGATTTTAAAAACCTTACACACGAAAATGAGTCGTCAATTGACAGAATTTTTGACACGGTAGAGGGTAACGACTATCTTACCGAGGTTTTAGCAAGCTTGGCAAATGACATTTCACACGCATATACAAACGGCACCTTTGACCTTGAGGTCGGAGAACCGTTTAAATCCGTTATTGACTCGGCTGTGTCGATTTTCCATACTGCAGACAGGACAAACGTCAACACCGATATTGATACTGTAAAAAACGTTTTTTTCATTCTGTCACGTGACGGAGTCCTAAATTCCTTTGACTCAGGCTCTGACGCTATGCTTGACGTTCTTACTAAGCGAGATCCGTCAGGTGAAACAACCGTAAATAGAATTGTAAGCACGATAAATTCAAACGAAAGAACAAAGCCCCTCGTAACGCTTATAACCAAGATTTCCGTAACCGTAATGAGTCAGAAGGCAGGAATAAGCGATGATGCTCTTATGACCTACGATAATATAAAGGCAGGTATAAACGAGGACATTCTTTCAATCAAGAAAGAGGATTTTGCTACCGAGGAGGAATACGCCGCTGAAGTTTCGCTTGCTCTTGACAATACCCTTAAAGAAAACAATATAACGCTTGAAAAAGAGATTGTAGACACCATGGCGCAGTACGTTACCGACAACTACGGCGATATCGATGAAATAACAGATGATGAGGCAAACGATATCCTTCTTTCCTACTACGACGCCTACCTTGATTATCTTGAAACCGGCTCTGTCCCCAACGGAATCACTCCGCCTGTTATAGAGTAAAGAATCAATTACACGCAATTTTTTGGGGCTGACTCAAAATGCACGATTCGTGCTTGAGTCAGCCCCGTTTTCTTATATATTTTAATTCACAACTACATAATCGCCTTTTATTTCCTGATAGAACTCGGCCTCAGCGGCTTTCATATACGCATTAACCCACAAAACTCCGATTCCGCAGCACAAAGCTCCCACTATTATCCAGCCAAGGAATGAAAGGTGAAGACAGAAAAGTCTCCATTTGTTTCCGTCCATTATTCTTCTGCTCTCATCGATTGCCTGCGTTGCCGTAAAGGTAGGATTGTCGCACTTTATATAATACGCCATCGAATAGGAATACGCCTTTATTATTCCCGGAACTACGAGAAGAAGCGACCAAAGCGCAGTATAAAGCGTTATGAGAAGTCCTGTTATTATATTGCCCGCAGCATCCTGACGGGCAGCGTCAAAAGCTACTCCAAGGTTATCAAAGTTTATATTACGGCGAGTTCTTTCTATGTAATACTTACAGAGACCGACCGAAACCGGACCTGTAACTATAATCGCAAGCGCAACGAGGGTGCTTCCGACTCCTATTATCGCAGAGCCGATTAAAGAAACGATAAGCGCATATAGCCACGAGCTTGAAAATATCTGACCGTCAAGTGTTTCTCTTGCGCGGCGTCTGAATTCTGATGCCGGTGTCATTTTATTACTCCTTAATATATTGATTTTATATGGGCTGTATCAAATCTGAAATTTGCGACAGCCCAAGCCTTATGCTTTAAGCTTTTACGGAAAGTCCCATTCCAAGAAGAGCCTTTGCAATGCTTTCGGTTGTGGGCATAAGCTCCTGCTTCGTAAGAGTACGTTCCTTTGAAACGAATGAGAATCTGAGGGTTAGAGCTGTTACTCCGTCTGCGGTGTAAATATCCTTAACCTTTACATCGGCAAGTATATCGCCTGCGGCAGCCTTTGCCTCGCTTGTAAGCTTTCCGAATTCAACCGCAGATATATCCGCGTTAAAGGTGATATCAATATCTATCGCCGGGAATTTCGAGGGCTCTTTATATTTTGTCAGACCTGCCTTAACCTTAGCGAAATCCTCGGTGCATATTTCAAAAAAGGCAACTGCGCACTTTTTGTCAATATTGCCGTTTACAACAGGGTGAGGAACCGATATATAACCAACCGTCTCACCGTCAACCGTGATAGCGAAGGTGTTTACGGGGTGCTGGAAATCATAAGCCGCATCTATTGATACGAAGCACGCATCCTTATGAAGAATATCCGACGCAAGCTCTGAGACGATATCTCTTGCGCGCATAAAAAGGGATTCCTCATTCTCGCTCTTTGAGAAAAGAACGCATCCAAGCTTGTTCATTTCGTTACAGCATCCGTTATCCTTAAGGCCCTCAACGGTATGTCCTATCTCGAAGATACCGAATGTATCAAGATAGCTCTTGTTTTCCTTAACAAATGAAAGGAGCGTTGGTATTATTGATACTCGGATATACTTATGGTCGGGAGTCTGAGCGTTGAGGATTGCTACGTTTTCGGGAGTTGAAATTCCAAGCCCCTTGTTTTTCTCACAGTCCGACCAGATGTAAGAATGAACCTCGTGCAAGCGATAGCTCTTTACGAGTATATCCTTCATTCTGTCCTCATCAGATTTAAGAACCTCTTTACGAACCGGTGCAAGAGCGCTTTCCGATGTAAATACGTCAAAGTTATCGTATCCGTAAATTCTCGTAATCTCCTCAATTATATCGGCCTTTATGGTTACGTCCTTCGTAGCTCTCCACGAGGGAACGGTCACAGTAAAGCTTCCGTTATCGCATTTTACACCAAAACCAAGACCCGTGAGAGTTTTTATTATAGTTTCCTCGGAAATATTTATTCCCGTATAACGGTCAACATACTTCTTATCAAAGTTAAGAGTTATGGTCTCGTATTTATTTACATAGCAATCGGTAAAGGACGAGATGACCTTTGCACCGCCATCGCATTCAAAAAGGAGCTTAAGAAGACGCTCGGTAGCAATTTTACAAAGCTCAGGGTCAAGCATCTTTTCATATCTCATTGAAGCATCGGTACGAAGTCCGAGGCGTGTCGTTGTTTTTCTTACCGATATACCGTCAAACGTTGCGGATTCAAGAAGGAGCGAATCGGTGTCGTCCTCTATTTTAGAGGCATCTCCGCCCATAACTCCCGCTATTGCAACAGGCTGATCTGCCGACGTTATCATAAGCATATTTTCGTCTATATCACGCGTTATACCGTCAAGAGTCGTAAATTTGAGTCCCGACTTAAAGGTCTGAACCTCAATTTTATCAACCTTTCTGTTATCGAATGCGTGCATAGGCTGACCTACCTCCATCATTACGTAGTTTGTAAGGTCAGCGAGAAAATTTATAGCGCGAGAGCCGCAATAGTAGAGACGGATTCTCATATTTACGGGGCTTATCTTACGCTTAATATTTTCAACCTTGATTGCGCTGTAACGCCATACGAGGTCGGTTGTCTTAACGTCAACTGAAACAGCGGGAAGATTATCAAATTCCGAAACATTGTACACGGGTATAGGCTTAAGCTTTCTGCCGGTTATAGTCGCAAACTCGCGGGCTATACCGTAATGGCTCCATAGGTCAGGGCGGTTGGTGAGAGATTTATTGTCAACCTCAAAGATTATATCGTCAATTCCGTATACTGACTTAATGTCGGTTCCGAGAGGAATATCATCAACTATTTCCCAGATTCCCGAATTATCGTCGCTGATTCCAAGCTCTGCCTCGGAGCAGCACATACCGAAGGACTCAAAGCCTGCTACGGTAGCCTTGCCGATCGCGTGACCGCATACCGCGCCGCCGACTGTGGCAAAGGCAACCTTCATGCCAACTCTTACGTTGGGCGCGCCGCAAACGCAATCAACGAGCTCACGGCCGTTGTTTATCTTCAGAAGATGAAGCTTTTTTGAATTCGGATGGTTCTCAATGGAGGCGATTTCGGCAACGATAACGCCGTGCGTGTCGCGTCCCTTGACGATGATATCCTCAACCTCGGCGGTAGCGAGGGTGAAGCGGCGGATAAGAGCCTCTTTATCAAGACCGGAAAGATCAACGAAATCGCTGACCCAATTCATAGATATAAACATACACTCGCACCTCCTATCAGTTATTCTTAAATTGGTCAAGGACCTTGAGGTCACCCGAGTTGAGATCGCGGATGTCCTTGACGCCGTACT
>JAZSGJ010000067.1:0-8032 GCA_045532675.1 Eubacteriales bacterium
GATGATTACGAAAAGTTCAAGGCGTTTGCGCGCACGATGCCCATGCTTATCGGAAATCCCCTCTATCATTGGACTCACCTTGAGCTTAAGAGATATTTCGGTATAGACGAAACTCTTTCCGAGGATACGTGCGAGATGATTTGGAACAAGTGCAACGAGTGCCTTGCAAAAGATGAGTTCAGAGCGCAGGAGCTTATCAAGCGCTCGAACGTTGAGGTCGTTTGCACCACCGACGATCCCGCGGATACCCTTGAGTATCACGAGGCGCTTCGCGATTTCCCGACAAAGATACTTCCCACCTTCCGTCCCGATAAGGCGGTGGAGATAAACAAGGAAACCTTTATTCCTTATATACAGATGATAGGTGTTAGATCCTACGACGAGCTTGAAGGTTGGATGAGAGCGAGAATCGCTTATTTCAACGACCATGGATGCAGACTTTCTGACCATGCTCTTGAGTACGTTCCTTACGGCGTGGGTGACCCCGTGTCAGCTTTTAACAAGCGTATGGCAGGCGAAGAGTTGACTAAAGAGGAGATTGATTCCTTTAAGTGCGGAATGCTTAGGGTTTGCGCTGAGGAATATACGCGCCTCGGCTGGACTATGCAACTTCATATAGGCGCTCTCCGTAACAATAACAGAAGGATGTACGAGAAGCTTGGAGCTGATACCGGTTTCGATTCTATCAACGATCTTTGCATTGCGGAGGCTCTCTCAGCATTTATGAACAGCCTTGAATATAATAACTGCCTTCCTAAAACTATTCTTTACACCTTGAATCCCAAGGATAATTACGTTCTGGGAACGATGCTCGGTAATTTCCAGAAGGCGCCAACACCCGGAAAAATTCAGTTCGGCTCCGGTTGGTGGTTTAATGACCAGCGCGACGGCATGGAGGCTCAGATGCAGGCTCTCGCAAATCTCGGCATGCTCTCAAGATTCGTAGGAATGCTTACAGACAGCCGCAGCTTCGTTTCCTATCCCCGCCATGAGTATTTCAGAAGAATACTTTGTAACCTCATAGGAAAATGGGTAGAGGAAGGCGAATATCCCGCTGATTTTAAGACTCTTGAAAAAATAGTTAAGGGAATCGCATACGAAAACGCGAAAAATTACTTTAATTTCTAAAAATCAAAAATGCGGAAGCTTGATTTTGCTTCCGCATTTTTGCGTGAATCTAATTTTTTATAATTGGATATAGCTGAATTGTGTTTCCACCGTCAAGAACAAGCTCAGCGCCCGTAGTATTTCTTGCGTGAGCGGCAAAATACCAGACTGCGTCTGCAACATCACTTCCTACGGCAACGTCGCCAATCGGCGTAAAGCGCGAGGGAACTTTAGCGTAAAATTCGGGATTCTTTTCCCATCTGTCAGTTTTTATCATACCCGGAAGAATTGCGTTTACACGGATATTGTATTTTCCGAGGTCAAGCGCTAATGCGCGCATAAGTCCGAGCTGGCCGCCCTTTGAGGACACGTATGCAATCCGGTCGGGAATCGCGCGGTATGCCGTATTGGAGTTTATAAATATTATATTGCCACCGCCGTTTTCTATCATTCTTTTTGATGCGTACTCGCAAAGACAGTAATTCCACACAACGTTAGTGTTAATTACCTTCATAAAATCGGTGATGGGATTTTCAAATATTTTTTGCCCGAGACCCTGGTCTGCGGCATTAAGCACAAGGGTTTCAACAAAAAGACCGCATCCGTCAATAAAATCAAACATATTGCGGACTGAAGCCTCATCAACCGTTTTTTCGTCAATCAACGAGTCGATTGCGTAGCCGATTATCTTTGTTTCGCAAAATTTCGCTCTGTATTTTTCCTCAGCTGACTTAACGCTTTCGGTGTTTCTTCCGGTGAAGATAACATTGTATCCTTCCGATGCGAATTTTTCAACTATCGCGACGCCTGTGTTAATACAAGCGCCGGTTATAAGTACTGTGTTTTTCATTAGCCCACCTTGTCAAAAATCTTATGAAATTAACTGTAAATGCATCGTCGCGGAATTCGTTCATAATGTTTCCGCACGAAGATTTTTCGTCGTAAAAGTGCTCCATGATGTCCGATTCTATACCGTTCTGAAGCTACGGAAAAATGTAGTATCCGTCCCTCTCGGTTCTGTCAAACGCGTAGCCGTCGAATTCATCCGACCGGACAAGCTTCCATTCACCGTTGGGAAGACAGCTCGGCTCTTGGTTCTTAACCTCAAATTTCTTTATTTCTTATACACCTTAAAAATAAAATTCCGTTTTTGCAGGTCTTATATCCGTGAGCGCGCCGGTGTAGTGTCTTAACGTGTGTACTTGATAAGGATGGTTTAGACATTCCTCTTCGTTTATTTCAATACCAAGTCCGGGTTTATCGGGAATAGTGATATATCCGTCAGCATATTGAAGCGATTCGTTCGTGACGCCCTTTCTCCATTCAACGTCGGAATACATTATTTCAAGAATCTCAAAATTAGGACAGGATGCCGCAAGCTGTAAGGTAGCCGCGTTTGCAACAGGACCCGAAGGATTATGCGGCGCAAACGGAATGTATCTGCATTCAGCCTCTGACGCGATTTTTTTAAGCTCCATAATTCCACCTGCGTGAGAGATATCCGGTTGGATATAATCTGCCGCCATTTTATCAAACATTGTTCTGTAGTCCCAACGCGTGTAAAGTCTTTCTCCTGCTGATATTGCGATCGGAGATCTGTCTTTAACCTCTTTGAGTGCATCAAGGCTGTCCGGCGGAACAGGTTCTTCGAAGAACATAGGCCTGAAGCATTCGAGTTCTTTTGCAATTTTGATAGCCGTAGGAATATTGAATCTTCCGTGCCCTTCAATAAGAAGGTCGACTTCGTTGCCAACGGCTTCACGTACCGCGCCGACACATCTTAAAGCCCTGTCAAGCTCGGCATTTGAGATGTTCAGATAATTTTTTCCGAAAGGATCCCATTTCATTGCCGTAACACCGCGCTTTGCGGCAATTTTTGCCTTTTCGGCAAATTCCTCTGGCTCCTTTGCTCCCGCAAACCATCCGTTTACGTAAATTCTGACCTTATCGTTTACCTTGCCTCCCAATAGCTGATAAACGGGAACGTTAAGTGCTTTTCCCAAAATATCCCACAGCGCCATTTCTACAGCCGAAAGGGCGGACATCAGCACTGCGCCTCCGCGCCAATAGGCGTCTCTGTAGATATTATGCCAGTGCTTTTCAATTTCAAAAGGATTCTTTCCAACAAGGTATTCCTTGATATGTTCTACCGCGCCAATCAAAGCCTTTTCTTTGTATTCGAGCGTAGCCTCACCAACGCCGTTCGTATTTTCGTCAGTATACACCTTAACGAACACCCAGTTCGTTCTAAAACAGTCAACGGCAAAGCATTTTACGTCTGTTACCTTCATTTCGTTTGTTCCTCGCATAATATAATATTTAAAAATCATGTTGACAAAGTGATGTATTTATTATATAATATATTTTATCTAATAAATACCATAATCTTATCTATATTATTAGAAATCTTACTATTTTGGTGAAATAATGAAGCTGGTTATGCCTGAGATTGTCGCAATAGGAATATATAATTCAAATATTGCCGTTAAGAATAAAACCGTTACGAACAATAGAAAAACCACAATGTTCGAGCTTGAAATTCCGATAGAAGAGGGAGGAGTTTCGTATATCAATTCAGAGGATTTCCGTATTGACACGAACGCCGTTATATGCGCAAAGCCCGGGCAGATTCGTCATACGAGACTGCCGTACAAATGCTATTATATACATATGATATTAAGAGACGGAGAGCTTTATAATATTTTAATGGACTTGCCGAGCTTTATAAAAACGAACAGCTATGAAGAGTATTGCTCTCTTTTTCTGGAGCTTATAAAATATTACGACACTTCGCTTAAAACGGATGAAATTATGCTTTACAGTATTATTCTGAAAATAGTTCATAAGCTTAAATCAGACTCTTGTAATTTGTTGCATAGGGGAAAGATGAAAAGCAATAATTTTGAAGTTATTGATAAAATAATAAAATATATAAGAGAAAATCTTACGGCTGATTTATCTCTTGAATCTCTTTCTAAAATTGCATGCTTAAGTCCCGTTTATTTTCATAATTGCTTTAAGGCTGCCACGGGTAAAAACGTAAGGGAATACGTTGAGGAGCAAAAACTTAAGAGAGCAGCGAACATGCTTGTATCAACCGATAAAACTCTAACGGATATTGCATATTTGTGCGGTTTTTCCTCGCAGAGTTATTTCAGCTACGCCTTCAAGCGAAAAATGAATAAAACTCCGCGAGAATACGCGAAGAGTATCTTTTTAAAATACGAAAAAGACCTATGCTGATGCGCTGTTGAATGCGCATCGGCATAGGTCTTTTAATTAACTCTTCTTTATACTGTAAGTACGGCTTTTCCTATGTTCTGCCCTTTGTAAAGGATATCGTGCGCCGCTTACGCTTCTTCTATCGGAAGAACCTTGTAGATTGTTGGCTTAACCTCTCCGCTTTCAACCTTCGGCCAAACGCTTTTGATAAGCTGCGCGAGAATCTGAGCCTTCATTTCGGGAGTTCTTCAACAAGCGTGTACCCAGCTATTTCAAATACGTCGCTAAGCTATTTAAGGTCATAAATACCGCCCGTGGCTATATCTGTTGATGCCTATCTGAGCTATTTTTATTACCCGAGATTGCTTAATAAAGCAACCCATGAATTTTTATTTATAATCTGATATTTTCTTTATGGCGTCAAAGGATTCGTCGCTTATTACGTGTTCTATTTTACACGCGTCCTGTGTGGCGGTTTCACTCGAAACGCCAATTTTTTCAAGAAAGGCGGTAAGAATCTTATGGCGCTCGTATATTTTCTCCGCAACCTCATAGCCAACGTCGGTAAGGGAAAGATAACCGTCCTTATTCACGTTGACGTATCCGCCGGTTTTTAAAAGACCGATGGCGCGGCTGACGCTCGGCTTCGAAAATCCCATATATTCAACAACGTCGATTGAACGGACGCAGGGATTATTCTTTAATAAGACGTATATTGATTCGAGATACATCTCACCCGATTCCTGTAAATTCATATCTTTTCCTTTCATTTAAATTTGTTGTTTATTAAAGTATATCACAAATAAAAAGAAAAATCAAGATGTACCTATATATGTAATTTGTACCTTTTATACAATTGGTTAGCTTTTGCTAACTTAATTAATTGATAAAATATCCTAAAATTCAAAAATTTGTAAAAAAGTTGTTGACAAACGATAAAATATAATGTATAATTAATTGAGGTTAGCGAAGGCTAACTTGATGATTTAGTGTAAGTTAGGAGTCAGATATGAATCTTCGTGACGCTGAGGAAGGAAAAGAGTATATCATCAAAAAGATAGAAACGGATGACGAAGAGCTGAATGCATTTTTGTTTTCTCTCGGTTGCTACAGCGGAGAGCCTATTACCGTTATCTCTCACAGAAGAGGCGGCATGACGGTATCCATAAAGGACGGCAGATATAATATTGATTTTAATCTGGCCGATGCCATTATTTTAAAATAATCCGCTTTTTGCGAATTATTTTTTTGACTCTCAGTTAGCAGCGGCTAACTTGAATCTATGTAAATTATTAATTTGTAAATATTAGGAGGAATCCAAATGAGAATTGCACTTGCGGGCAACCCCAACAGTGGAAAAACCACGATGTACAATGCTCTGACCGGTAGAAATGAAAAAGTCGGCAATTGGGCGGGTGTTACCGTCGAAAAGAGGGAGCATCCAATCAAAAAAAGCTTTTACTCAGGAGATGAAGCGCTCATAGCGGTAGACCTTCCCGGTGCGTATTCGATGTCTCCCTTCACGTCTGAGGAGAGCATCACCAGCTCTTACGTAAAAAATGAGCATCCCGACGTTATAATTAATATCGTAGATGCGACCAATCTCAGCCGTAGCTTGTTCTTTACAACACAGCTTCTTGAGCTTGGTATTCCCGTAGTAGTCGCGCTTAACAAGACCGATGTAAACCAGAAAAAAGAGAATACGATCGACGCCTCGGTGCTTTCCTCACTTCTCGGGTGCTCGGTAGTAGAAACCGTCTCTACCGCAGCAAAGGGAATGAGCGAAGTCGTTGCCACCGCAGTCAAGGTGGCAGGAAGCTCACAAAAAGCTCCATACGTACAGGGAAATATTGACCTCACCGATAAGGCAGTGGTAGAGGTCGCGGACAGAAAGCGTTTTGATTTTGTCAACAGAATAGTTAAAAAGGTTGAGACCCGTAAGATACGTACGAATGAAAAGAATATTCAGGATAAGATAGACGAAGTGCTTACTAACAAGTGGGCGGGTGTTCCGATATTTGCCGTTATTATGTTTGCTGTATTCTGGATTTCACAGGCGGGACCTGCCGTATGGATTGCCGACCTTATCGGCGGTTGGCTTGAAGCAGGGCAGGGTGCGCTTGCAGACGCTATGGGCTCTGAAAGCATTTGGTCATCTATACTCATTGACGGTATTATAGGCGGATTTATCGCTATAGTCAGCTTTTTGCCTCTCGTTATGGTAATGTATTTCCTTATCGCGCTTCTTGAGGATTGCGGATACATGGCTCGCGCGACCGTTGTTCTTGACCCTATATTTAAAAAGGTAGGTCTCTCGGGCAAATCCGTAATTCCGTTTATAATCGGCACGGGTTGCGCGATTCCGGGTGTTATGGCTTGCCGCACTATCAGAGACGAGAGGGAGCGCAGAGCGACAGCAATGCTTGCACCGTTTATGCCTTGCGGAGCTAAGCTTCCCGTTATCTCGCTTTTTGCGGGAGCATTTTTCTCAAATTCCGCTTGGGTAGGCGCGGCAATGTATTTCTTAGGTATCGTTATTATCTTCCTTTGCGCGCTTCTTGTAAACCAGCTCACAGGTCACAAAGCAAAGAAATCATATTTCATTATGGAGCTTCCGGAATATAAGCTTCCGAGCATTGTTAAGGCGGGCAAATCAATGTGTCAGCGCGGTTGGTCGTTCATAGTTAAAGCAGGAACGATTATTCTTGTTTGCAACTTCGTAGTACACATAATGAGCAACTTCGGTTGGAACTTCCGTGTTGTTGAAGACGCAAGCGAATCTATCCTCGCAACTATCGCCGCTCCCGTTTCATATCTTATTGCTCCCGTAATCGGTGTTGTCGCATGGCAGTTTGCGGCATCGGCTGTAACCGGTTTTATTGCTAAAGAAAACGTTGTAAGTACTCTTGCTGTTTGTTTTTCAATTTCGAACCTCTTTGACCTTGATGAGCTTGCAATGATAGAGGGAAGCGAAAACGTTATTGCGGCTACCTTCGGTATTTCCGGAGTTGCGGCGCTTTCGTTCCTCATGTTTAATCTTTTCACGCCACCTTGCTTCGCGGCTATCGGTGCTATGAACTCTGAGATAAAGAGTAAAAAGTGGCTTTTTGCAGGTATAGGACTTCAACTGTCCGTAGGATATACTGTTGGATTCTTAGCATTCTTCTTTGGAACGTTGTTTACAGACGGCAGCTTTGGTGAGGTGTGGATGCCAATTCTAGGTTGGGCCATCGTTATTACCGTAGCCGCTGTATTTGCTTTCCTAATATTAAAAAGGAATACCGAGCTGAAAAAAGAAGCTGATTTAAAGTCTGACAAAATTTCAGAAAAAGTAAGGGTTTAACGGCGGACGAATAGTATGATTTTAGGAGAAATTATTGCAACTGCATCGGCTCTTATTATAGTTGGCTTAGCCATGCTTTATATAGTAAAGGCGAAAAAAAGCGGACAGAAGTGCATAGGCTGTCCGTACAGTAAAACGTGTAGCTCGGGAACGTGCAGTTGCACATGTAGCAAAGATGGCAAAAACGAAGAAAAAAGTAACGTTTAATTTTTCAAACACAAAGGGGCTGTCTCATAGCATTAACAAAATATGAACACTATGTGCAACCATAACAAAAAACCAAGATCAATCATTTGATTTGACCTTGGTTTTTTGTTGCTTTTGTATATGATTTTATCTCAAAAATTCAATTTGAGACAG
>JAZSGJ010000044.1:0-10064 GCA_045532675.1 Eubacteriales bacterium
GACTACTTGCCGTATAAATTCTTTTGAATAATGCTTTCTTCCTTCTCTGTTTCCCATACAAAAAACCTCCTGTAGTAGATATCTCTATTCTACTACAAGAGGTCTTTTTATTCAATGTCCGTTTTTATGGGTTCAGTTCAAATTTCGCACTTGAGACAGCCTCTAAAATGTGACAATACCAAGCATATTGTATATCAGTCTTCTATAATCTTCTTTACAGCAGCGGCAATAAGCTCTGCGGTTTCCTCAACTCCAAAGGTGGAGGAATTGATTGCCATATCGTAATTATCATATTTTCCCCATTTGTTTCCTGTATAGAAATTGTAATATGACGCGCGGCGCTTATCCGTTTTGTTTATAACATCAATTATTTGAGATGATTTTAATTCGGGATGACGCTCTTTAACTCTTTCCTGGCGGTGATCGAGGTCGCCGTAAATGAAAATTCTGAAAAGTGAAGGTTCATCTCGTAAAACGTGATCTGCACATCTTCCGATAATTACACAGCTTCCTTCAGAAGCGTATTTTTTTATGGCTTCGGATTGAAGAATGAACAGCTTGTCATTAATGGGCATTTTATAACCGAAATGCATTGTTGTGCCGAGAACATTTGAACCCATCGCGAGAGTATACAAAAGGCTGTTGGCTGCTGATTCATCCGAACTTTTAATTATTTCTTCACTAAGCTCACCACTTGCGGCGGCGTCTTTTACGAGCTCTTTATCAATTAAAGGAATGCCGAGCATTTTTGCAACCCGTTCTCCTATTTCACGACCTCCGCTGCCAAACTGTCTTGCAATTGTAATTAATATTTTTTTAGACATGGTGAATCTCCTTTCGGGTGTTACTATAATTATTATACTAAAAAAATATTCGTTTGTAAAGGGTTTTTAATTAATTTCACTAAATAATATTGAAAAACATTCTTTTTTATGTTAATATATATTATATAATTTCAGATTGGAGATTTTTATGAAACTTGCTACGTCTTCAATGATTAAATGTATAGACGAATTTTCGGAAAAAGAACTTGGTATCCCCATTAAGATTCTCATGGAGAAAAGCGGAGAAGCGGTTGCCAGGGTTATACGAGCGCGCGCTCCCAAAAATAAATATATAGTAATACTTGCCGGAAAAGGTAATAACGGCGGTGATGGATATGCCGCTGCTATAAAGCTTATGGATGAATATGATATATTTGTCTATGATATTTTTTCTGCAGGTCAAAAAGGTAATGGGGGCAAGGAATTTCTTTCAGAATATAAAGAAAAGGGTGGAAAGGTGGTCAATTTTTCTGCCACAGAGGAAATTCTCTCGCATATAAAGAATGCCGGATGCATTGTAGACGCTATTTTCGGAACAGGATTTCACGGTGAGATGCCCGAAGAGTTACGCCCTCTTGCCATAACTATAAGAGAGTCTGTTGAGGCGCAAAAAATAGCTATTGATGTTCCGCTCGGTATAGATGCTGATAACGGAAGCGTAAGCGATTTTGCCATATCTGTTGGCGCAACCGTTGAGCTTTCATTTATTAAGCCCGGAATAATATCATATCCTGCCCGCTCATACGTTGGCGAGGTCATATATGACGATTTAGGGTTGCCTAGAAGAACGATAACGCAGCACTTCTCATTCAAATATCATATGGTTGATTCGGAATGGGTTTCAAACGCATTGCCGAAAAGAGAAGAAAATTCAAACAAAGGAACGTTCGGCAAGCTTCTTTTAATTACTGGGAGCAAAAAATACAGAGGCGCAGCGCATCTTACGCTTGAGGCTGCTTTAAGAGGCGGAGTTGGACTTGTAACCTTCGCAGGAGTTAAGGACTTAGTGTGTGAGCTTTCGCAGAAATATCCCGAGGCAATTTATAAAGAGATAAAAGATATAAGCGGATTTGAGTCTGAAGACGTAGACGGGATTCTTGAGCTGGCACAAAAACACAGCGCAATTCTTATTGGTTCAGGATCGGAGAATACACCAGGGCTTCTGTCCATAGTTCTTGCGCTTCTTTCCACGGAAGGCGGAGCGGTAATTCTTGACGCGGACGCAATAAACGTCTTGAATTTGATAGGTGATGATGGAATAAAAGCACTTAAGAATGCGAAAAGAAAGGTGATTATAACACCTCATCCTCTTGAATTTGCAAGGCTTTCGGATACTGACGTAGCCACAGTTCAACTCCATAGAATTGAGGCAGCGGAAAAATTTGCTTCTGATAATTCTTGTACCGTGGTTCTTAAAGGTGCGGGAACGGTTATAGCAGATGGTGATGAGGTGTTTATTAATGTAGCCGGTTCATCCGCTCTTGCAAAAGCAGGAAGCGGAGACGTTCTTGCGGGATTTATCTCGTCATTTATAGCTCAGAATAAAACTTCGCAATCAAAAGCGGCTGCTCTTGCAGTGTATTATCATGCGTTGGCGGGAGAAAGTTTGGCAGAGGAATTTTCGTCATACGGCGTGACTCCTTCCGACTTGCCTCTTGAAATAGCGCGGCAGATTGCAAAAAACGAAAATAAAACCAAATAAAAATCAAGGCTGTCGGGTATAATCCGGCAGCCTTGATTTTAAAGACTAAGCATTTTATAAAGATAGTTTGCGCAGTCTGCGCGGGATACGGTAGAATTGGCATCAACTGTCATTCCGTCATGCTCAAAAATGCCAAGCGAGTACATGGTGTAAACATCTTCTCTTGCCCATGCCGGAATTGACCCTGAATTGTTGAAAACGGGTACGTCTCCGTCGGCTTTTGCATCCAAAAGTTCTGCCATTATAACTGCAGCCTCGTATTTTGTTATTGCATCATTAGGACGGAAAAGAAGCTTACCGTCTTTAAACGTTCCTTGAGCTATTCCCATTTTTTGAGCGGCTGAAATATAAGAGAGCAGTGCAGTGGGTATTTCTCCGTTATCATCGAAATACGTAGGAGTCATTGTTTCATCCGCTTCTATGCCGAGTGCTTTCATTGCCATTGATGTGAATTCTGCGCGGGTCACGGTTTCGTCGGGATTAAAATATACACCGTCGCCCACTATCTTTCCACCCATTATTCCCATCGCCGTCATGGCTACTGCGGCGTTATATTCAGGGCGGTGCAGCATATCGCGGTACTCGACTTCGCTCATTCTTTTCGTAACCGTAATGTTTACCTTCTGAGCCTCTGAGAAATTGCCCCATTGGTCCCTTGCAACGTAAACGAAAGAGTCGCTTCCTACGTAAGAGACGGCAGGCGTGTAAATATATTCACCTGTATTTTTGTCAACAATTGTTAATATTCCCGATTTGGGATAAGAGACGATAATATATTCTATAGCATCTCCTTCGTTGTCGGTGGCGTACATTTTGCCGTGAATTCCGATTTCACGTTGCGTCTTTAAAGAAAGACTGTCGGCTGACTGGTTTTTAGTTTCGGGCTCGTAGTTGATTTTGTCTGTAAATTTTAATACAAACTCAATCTCAGCGCCTGCGTCATATTCGTCAATTTTAAATTTAAAGCTGCATTCGCTGACATCCTTGCTTGCAGGAATAAAGACAAGCGCAGGAATGTTTTTTCTTTTTATAACCGTACCTTCACCAATTCTCCTTCCGGCAAGCATAAGAGCGCCTTCTGTTGACGAGGGGATTTTTGTTATTTCAACATTGTCAAAATCAGTTATACAAAGTCCTTGCTTAAAATCGGCGTCAGAAAAGGTGAGCTTTCTTCCAAAGAGTCCTGTCTTTATTATTTTTACGTCCTCCGCAATCGTTTCTACTCCGGTGCCGAAGCTTGCGGAAATTATATTCGTGCCCAATATCAACGTCAGCATTGAAATGATAAGAATTGTTAGAATTAGTTTTTTCATTTTTGCCCCTTTCCTTTTTGTTGCTGTGTTTTATTTTTCCGATTTTAAGGGATTTTATTCATAAAATGGCAATTAACACGTCTTTAATATTTAATTTTATATATATTAATTGACAAATTGAAATTAATAATGTATAATTTATATATTATTTATTAAATACTCTTGTTTTTGTGGAGTTGTGATGTTTGATATACGTAAAAAAAGAATTATAATTATTTTGGTTGCAGCCTTGCTTGTCGCGCTGAGTGTTGCCCTTATTGTTGCTTTGAGCTTGAGGGGGGAAGATTCCGAGTGGGAAATATTCAATTACGGTAATTTTAATTATACTGTACTTGATGACGGAACCGTTGAGATCGTTGAGTATCTTGGTTACGAGGGTGACGTCAATATTCCCGATGCAATAAAAAGCCGATCTGTAACCTCAATCGGTGAGGGTGCTTTCAAAAATAAGAATCTCAAGTCGGTTGATATTGGTTTGTTTACGAAATATATTGGCAATTATGCGTTTTCCGAATGTACGAGTCTCGAAGAAATAAAGATGCCCGATACGGTGGTATCAATTGGCGACTACGCATTTTTTGGTTCGAGTATTTCAAAAATTGAATTGCCGCCAAGTGTAAATCATATAGGTGAGTGCGCGTTTGGTCAGTGTGATAATCTTTTGTCATTTTCATTTCCGAATTCTGTGAGTTCGGTTTCTAAGCTTGTTCTTGCCGATTGCGATAAATTAACCGAGATTAATCTTCACGGTGAAATTACATCTATCGGAGAGAGCGCCTTTTCTGACTGTAAAACATTGAAGAGCATCAATATTGGACAGAAGGTTACAAGTATTGGTATGCGTGCATTCTATAACTGCCTCGACATTGCATCGGTAAGCATTTCTGCCGGTGTTAAGCAGATTGGCTTTGAAGCGTTTTACGGTTGTGAAACGCTCTCGTCAATCAATGTAGACTCCTTAAATTCCCGTTATACGTCAGAGGGCGGAGCTCTTATAGATAAAAGTGAGAAGAGAATAATACTCATGCCGCATAAATCGGACATCGCGGATTACACGGTACCGGATTACGTTACCGAGATATCTGACAGAGCATTTTACGACTGTGATTCGCTTGTGAAAATTACACTTCACGACGGGGTTGATAGAATAGGAAGCTACGCCTTCTATCTTTCATCAAAGCTTGAAAGTGTTAATATTCCGGAAAGCGTAAAGGAGATTGGAGGATTTGCCTTTTACGGAACAAAGTATTACAGCTCTTTGACAGAAGAATTTACCGTAGTCGGAGACGGTATACTTATAAAATATTATCCTCAAAAAAATTCTGAAAAGATTTTAATGGATACAGCGAATGCCGCCGTTATAAAAATCGGAGATAAGGTACGCGGAGTATCGGTTGTTTTGCCTGAAGGAATAAAGAAAATATCCTCGGCATTCGCATATTGCAACGATGTTATTTCTGTGAAAATTTCGTCTGGCGTTACAGAGTTTTTTGATTATGCATTTTATCACGCGACATTCCTTGAAAGCTTTGATTTTGGCGACTCGAAGGTTTCGCGCATAGGAAATAACGCGTTTGAACACTGTCAGCTTCTTTCGGCAATCAATCTTCCTGAAACGCTTTCTGATGTCGGTGATTCGATTTTTCTCGATTGCTATGCATTAAAGAGCGTGAAGATACCTTCTTCGCTTAAAAATATAGGTTCATCAATGTTTTCCGAATGTACTTCTCTTGAAAGCATAATTATTTCAGAGGGTGTAGAGGCAATAGGACAATATGCATTCGTATATACGTCTTCTTTGAAAAATATAATAATTCCGCAAAGCGTCAAATCCATAGGAACGTATGCTTTCATGCTTTCAGGGCTTAGTGAGATAGTGATTCCCAAAACAGTTATAAGTGTCGGGGATTACGCATTTATTGAATGTAAGAATCTTGTTTCGGTTGACTATTCCGCATCTACCGAATCGGTGCCTGTCGGATTTTGTATGGGATGTACTTCTTTAAAAAGTGTAAAGCTTAACGGAAACTATAAACGGATCGAAAGAGAGGCATTCTATGACTGTGCTGAGCTTGCTTCTATAACTGTTCCCAACAGTGTTGTAGATATTTGTGAAGAAGCGTTTTCGTATTGTTCAAATCTTAAGTCTCTCTTTCTTTCGGATAAACTCGCGAATATAGGTAACAATGCTTTTTATATGAATACCTCTCTTTCGGAAGTAAAGTTGCCGAGAACGCTTAATTCTATCGGCAACTATTCATTCTACGGTTGTATAGAGCTTGAAAAAATTGATATTTCCCATATATCAAATATGGGAATATATGCATTCGGAGAGTGTGTGAAGCTTAAATCTGCGGACATTACTGCCCTTAAATATTATGTTCCCGAGGGCTTGTTTTCGCATTGCGAAATGTTGACAAGTGTTAAGTTCAACAAAAACGTAGAGGTTATTGGAAATTCTGCATTCGTGAATTGTGTTTCTCTTGAAAGTCTAAAGCTACCATCCTCGCTTCAAAGTATAAATCAGACAGCATTTGGAAATTGTAAGACTTTAACAAACGTATCTATACCGAAAACAGTAACTTCAATCGGAGATAAAGCATTCTTCTATTGCGCAAAGCTTCAAAGCATTACTATTCCAAGCGGAGTTAATAAAATTGGAAATAATGCTTTTGAGGGATGCGCAAGTCTTGATAATGTAAATATTCCGAGCAGTGTGCAAGAAATAGGGTATTCTGTATTTTCGGGTTGTTCTTCATTGAATACGATAACGTTATCTGCATCTGTAACTGAAATTTCTGATGGAATGTTTGCTGATTGCGTGAAACTTCAGTCTATAATACTTCCCGCGTCTGTAGTGCATATCTCAACCGATGCATTTTATGGTTGCGTTGAACTTAAGGTCGTAGCAGTTTCGATTAGTCTTTATTATGTTGCCGATAACGCATTTGCGGGATGTACAGCGCTTTCGAGAATAGATTACGGAGGAACATCAAGTGATTTTGCCAAAATCACATTCGGCAAAGGAAATGATACTTTCAAAAATGCATACGGAGGCAACAAAGATTGATAACTATAAAAATTGCGGGAATTGCGATAGGGATAGATAACAGATATAAAAATATAGCGCATTTTGCCAAAGACTATCTCATCGATGAAAAGCCGGAATTTACCGTTTTTGTAACAGACGAGGAGATAGAAGAGGAAAGAGTAATTTCTGAGACCGATTACACACCGGGGTATTATGAGAGTGTAATATCATACAGAAAAATAGCCGAGCGACTTCCTGATTATGATGCATTTCTGTTTCATGGCTCGGTTATTGAATATAAAGAAAAGGCTTATATAATAACGGCGCACAGCGGAGTTGGTAAGACGACTCACACAAGGCTCTGGATGTCAGAGTTCGGTGATGAAGTAAAAATACTTAACGGAGATAAACCTATTTTGAGAATAATAGGCGGGGAAGCCTATGCGTGCGGAACACCTTGGCAGGGAAAGGAAAATTACGGAAGAAACGTGATACGCAAAGTTGCGGGATTTGCTTTCCTCACAAGAGGCGAGGTTAATAAAGCTTACGAAATTTCACCAAGCGATGCGGTTATGCGTTTTATGTCTCAGATATATCTTCCTAAAAAAAGCAAGACGGCTCTGCTAAAAACCATGAATCTTGCTGACAAAGTTTTGAGAGACACAAAGCTCGTTCATCTTGAATGTAATATGAATCCGGAAGCGGCTCACGTTTGCCGTGAAGCACTGATTTATAAGAGATAGGGGCTTGGAAATATATGGGTGTTATTGGCTTTTTGTTTATTCTTATATTGGTTTCTGCGAGCTCGGCTCACGGGGTGTTTTTGAAATATTACGGAAAGAATTATCCGTGAGATGAAGCCGATTCAAATTTGATTTATTCTACTGTTCTCGGACTTTACGTTGTGTTTATAACGTTTGCCGTTTCCGGATTCTATTTTAAGTTTTCTGTTTTAAGCTTAGTGCTTGGATTTGTAAACGGTATTGCTGTTATCGTATTTAACAGAACGCTTGCTTCGGGTACGAAGCCTGGATCGTATTCGATAGTTATGATATCAGCGCTCTCATCAGGAATCATAATGCCGCTATGCGCTACGGTTATACTTGACGGATTTCCTGGTATATTGAAGTTGGTCGGAATTGTTTTAATGCTTGCAGTATTCGTTTTGCTCTGTGTTGATTTTAAGGATAAAACCAAGGCTAAACCGGGATTTTATCTTGCGTGAATAGGTGTTTTTTATCGCATGGAACTTATGAAATTCTGAATGCACTTGAAAACCGTTTTGAAAGCGGCATTTACAATAATGAATTTATAATCGTTACGTATGTAACTACGGCGCTTATTTGTTCGGTTGTTTTGTTTTTTAATAAACGTTCAAAAGTTATACATGCGGACCGTCAGACGTGCAAGTCACTGATTTTCAATTTGCTTGGCGCGACATGTACGGCCTTGCTTATCAATTTTTGATGCTTACCTTTAACATATCTCCTGAAATAGTTTATACTGTTATGAACGGAGGTACTATTGTTGTATCGGCGTTTTTATCCCTTTTTATTTAAAGAGTGCATAAATTTTCAAAAATGGTGCGGAATTGCCCTTGCAGTGGTAAGCGTAGTTGTCTTGGCTTTATAACAAAAAACTCAGAGCAGGTTTAAAACAAGCTCTGAGTTTTTTGTTAATATTATTCTGTTGTGTAATTGTCAAAATAACCCTGAATATATACTATGGGAGTTCCCTTGTCACCGGAACCTGATGTGAGGTCGCACAAGGAACCTATAAGGTCGGTGAGCCTTCTCGGAGTAGTTCCTTCGGATACCATCTGTCCTACAAGGTCACCGTCTTTTTCGTGAATTTTTGCTTTTATTGCCTCCTTAAGCGCATCGCCCGAAAGGTTAGCAAAATCGTTATCTGCGAGGTACTTAAGCTTAAGCTCGTTGGGTGTGCCTTCAAGTCCGCTTGTGTAAGCAGGGGAAACTACCGGGTCCGCAAGCTCCCATATCTTTCCGATCGGGTCTTTGAATGCACCGTCGCCATAAACCATTACTTCAACCTTTTTACCGGTTGCATCATAAAGCTTTTTCTGTATAGCATCGACTACGGGTTGGCAGTTTCTTGGGAAAAGCTTTATTTGATCTTCGGTAGCTTTATTTGATCCGAGAAGACCGTAATTTTCGTTGTAACCGCTTCCGTTAACCGATTCGGTCATAATCTCATCAAGACCGTAGACTCTTTCTGCTCCGGCAGCCTTAAGAAGCCTCTTTGAACGGGCTCTTGTGTGAATATCGCAGCTTATAACATTTTTCGTGTAGGGAAGAATTGCTCTTGGGTCATTAGCGAATATGATTTCAACGTCTGCTCCGCATCCCTTGATAAGCTCTTCATAATACGCAACGTAGTCTATACCTGTGAAACGGTGCTTCTCATAACCGAAAAGCTCGCGGTATTTTTTTAGAGAAAGAACGTCGCGGTAAGGGTCAACACCTTTTTCGTCAAGCGCGTCGAGGCTTATAAGATGGTTTCCAACCTCGTCTGAGGGATAAGAAAGCATAAGAACTATTTTTTTAGCTCCTTTAGCAATACCGCGCAGGCAAATTGCAAAACGGTTACGGCTGAGGATAGGGAATATAACGCCAACGGTATCACCGCCAAGCTTTGTGCGGACATCACTCGCGATATCATCAACTGTTGCGTAGTTTCCTTGCGCACGGGCTACTATTGCCTCTGTCATTGCAACGATGTCACGGTCGCGAATAGCAAATCCGTCATCTTTGGAAGCTTCAAGAACGGAATTTGTAACGATTTCGACAATGTCGTCACCGTTTCTGATAATTGGTGCTCGTACACCGCGGGATACAGTACCGACCATACGACTCATAATAGAATCACTCCTTGTTTTTTACGCCATTTTGGCGTACAAAATTTTAATCACCTTATTAGTATAACAGAAAAAATGAAAAATGTAAAGCGAATTTTGATAAAAAATTAAATTATTTACAATTTTTTTATTTGACTGTATGAGGACACTTTTCCGCACTTGTCGTTGCTGTAAGGTTGTGTTGAGATTGTATATCCGTTTTGCAGGATCCGGATATTTCTCTGCCGGAATACAGATGCTTGATGTACCCATAAACGATGAGTTCAAATATTGTAATTGGATTTACTTTTCTCCAACTGCAAAGATACGTATTAAATAG
>JAZSGJ010000013.1:0-18642 GCA_045532675.1 Eubacteriales bacterium
TAGGTGGCGAAGAAGGACGCTGTCTCGGTGTCCATCGTCAACCCCTCGTATTTCACCGCGGCTTTTGAATTTTTCACGATAGAGATAATACCGAGTATTGCTCCGAAAATCAGCACTAAAGCTAAGAAAATGCAAATAAAAGTTATCAAAAACACATTTTTTCTTTTCTTTTGCGGATTTTTTTGGATTTTAGAATCTCTTTTTTGATTTTCATTCATTTTGTTTTTATTCTCCGTTCTTTTGTTCTTACTGTGGGTCATTTTTGTTTTCAGAAAGAACAGAATAGTAATCTTCAAGTATTGAAAGGGCAGCTTTTACTGCATCCTCACCCGACTTTACACGGTAAACTATGCTGAGTGAACCAACGCTTTTGAACGTCAATCCTTTATATTTTCCGAAAAGCTCAGACCATATTGCAAGGTTAGGCTTATCAGGGACAAAGGTAAGCGTTCCATCGCGAAGCTCAACCTTTTTAATCTCGCATTTAGATGCAAGAGAGCGCATAAGTGATATTGAAATAAGTCTCTCGGTTTCCCTCGGTGGTTCACCGAATCTGTCAATAAACTCGTCTATCACGTCCTGCATATCGCAAGGTTCGCATATAAGCGAAATCTTTTTATACATCTCCATTCGCTGAGCGCTTACGGGGATATAATATTCGGGAATATTCGCGCTGACTCTTATATCGATAGCAGATTCAAACTGTGCCTCAGGCTTTCTGCCGCTCTCTTCAAGAACCGCCTCGTTAAGAAGCTTAACGTATAGGTCATAGCCTACGCTGTCAATATATCCGTGCTGTTCGGCTCCGAGAAGATTTCCCGCACCACGTATCTCAAGGTCGCGAAGAGCAACCTTAAAGCCTGCACCGAATTCGGCAAACTCACGTATTGCCGCAAGTCTTTTTGATGCAACATCTGAAAGAGACTTTCCGGCTCTGTAGGTAAAATACGCATACGCCTGTCTTGAGCTTCTTCCGACTCTTCCGCGTATCTGATGGAGCTGTGAGAGACCCATTCTATCCGCATTCTCTATTATAAGTGTGTTAGCGTTCGGAAGGTCAACGCCCGTCTCTATTATTGTCGTACAAACGAGTATATCTATCTCACCGCCGACGAGCATCTGCCAAATGTCCTCAAGCTCGTCTTTTTCCATCTGTCCGTGAGCGTATGCGACACGGGCATCGGGCAACGCCCTCATAATTCTGCCCGCAACGAAATCTATATCCTCAACCTTGTTGTAAAGATAGAGGACCTGACCGCCGCGCGACAGCTCCTTTGCCATAGCATCGAAAAGCACTCCGTCGTCATGCTCAAGCACGTAAGTCTGCACGGGTCTGCGCTCTCCGGGCGCTTCGTCAAGAATCGACATATCACTGATTCCGTTCATCGCCATATTAAGCGTCCTCGGAATAGGAGTTGCCGAGAGAGTGAGAACATCAACGTTCTTTGCCATCTCCTTCAATTTTTCCTTTTGCGTAACGCCGAATCGCTGTTCCTCGTCAATTATAAGAAGTCCGAGGTCGCGGAAGGCAACATTCTTTGAAAGAAGCTTGTGCGTTCCTATAAGTATATCTATCTCGCCGCGTTTGACCCTGCGTAAAATAGTCTCCTGCTGCTTTGGGGTACGGAATCTTGATATCATTTCAACCGTTACGGGATAGTTTCTCATACGCGAGGTTGCCGTTTCAAGATGCTGAAGCGCTAGAATTGTCGTGGGCACGAGGATTGCAACCTGCTTTCCGCCCATAATTGCCTTAAACGCCGCGCGAAGTGCTACCTCGGTTTTACCGAATCCGACGTCACCGCACAAAAGACGGTTCATCGGCACGGGCTTCATCATATCCTCTTTTATCTCTTTTATCGCGAGAAGCTGAGAGTCGGTTTCCTCGTAATCGAAATCAGCCGCAAAGGAGTCCTCGAGTTCTGAATCGGCAGGAAAAGCAAATCCAGGCTTCTTCTGTCTCTCTGCATAAAGTCTTATCAAATCCTTAGCGATATCCTTAGCCGCAGACTTAGCTTTCGTTTTAACACGGGTCCAGTCTCCGCCGCCCATTTTTGAGAGCTTGACTTTTCCGTCCTTATCCTTCTCTCCTATATATTTTCCTATATATTCAAGTCTGTCGCAAGGAACGAAAAGCTTATCTGTTCCCGCGTATCTTATCGTTATATAATCCTTGGTTACGCCGTCTACGGTTACAGCCTGCATTCCCTCAAAAAGACCGATACCGTAATTTGCGTGAACGACGTAGTCACCGACCGAAAGGTCGGCATAGCTCATAAGGCGCTGTCCCGCGCCCCCAACCTTGCGCAGTATTCTTTGGCGGCGTCTGTTTGCCATAACCGCCCGTCCAATGTCCCTCGCCATAGAAAGAACCGCAATTTTCGGACTTATAAGGTCGTATCCCTCTCTCACCAAGCCAACGTCAATAACGACCTGCCCCGAGATAAGCGAGTCAAATGAAAAATCGGGGCTGTCATATATCGGTGCCGCGGCTATCTCGTTTTCCTCGAGAGTTGTGAGGATCGCTGCCGCACTCTGCTTGTTTTCGCAAAGAATAAGCGTTCTGTACATGGACTTGCGGAAAGCCGTGATATCCTCGATGAGCATTGACGGATTATCTCCGTAAGAAACGGTGCGCCTGCATCTGAAGCCAAAAAGCCCCGAGGTTTTCAAGTTTCCGAGTCCGCTTGAAAAGGGATTTATATGAACAGTAACGTTTTTATCAAGAAATGCGTTAAAATCCGATTCGCTACCGATATAATTAGCAGCAGGCTCTGTAACGAGTCCCATCTCTATCATAGATGCGCGCTCAGATGAAAGAGACTCGATTTTTCCCTTCATCTCTTCCTTAACTCCGTTTGTGTCAAGAATAAACACAGCCGTGCGCCCATAGGTTGAAAAATAGTCAAAAAGATTTGACGGTTTATCGTAAACGACACCAAGATATTTGTCCCTGAAATTTAAAGGAAGCATTGATTCTATAGCAGATTTTTCTGCCGTAAGCTTCATTGAAACCTCTTCGCTCTCCGATTTTTTTATAAGAGAATTTACAGCCGCGAGCATTCTTTCTCTTGCGCGTGGGCTCACTAAAACCTCGCTTGCCGGAATAAGCGAAAGATCTGCCGCTGTGTCTGTTGAACGCTGTGAAATAGGGTCAAAATACATCATCCTGTCTATTTCGTCACCAAAAAATTCTATTCTCACCGGGTCGGAATCAGCATTTGCCCACACGTCAACTATTCCGCCTCTTTGCGCGAACTGCCCTGCGCTGTCAACTAAATCAACCCTTGCAAATCCGAGCGTCACCAGTCTTTCGGCAAGTTCCTCCGGTTTTATCTCATCCCCGCATTCAAGAGAAGTGGTAAGCATCATTAAAAGTTCCTCGGGAACGGTCAGCTCGAGCGCAGCAGACGTCGTTGCTACAACCGCGTCGCACTCCCCACGAATTAGTGAGAAGAGCACCGAAAGCCTCTCACGCTCTGTGTCGTGGGAGGCAGAAATGTTATGGAAAACAAAATCGCGAGACTTATATCCGAGCGCACTTATACCGTCAGCCAAAAGCGAATTCAAAGTTCTGTCTCTTTCGGTTTCGTCTCTGACAATAATCAAAACTGGCCTCTTTGAGTCGCCAAAAAGCTCCTCTACCGCCTCGGTAAGATACGCCGAGCATGCTCCCGCCGTGAGTCCGTTTATAACGATCGGCTTCGGATTTTTAACCTTAAGCTGCTCTTTTATGACCTCAACCGATGCGGAAAACTCTCTGTCATATCTGATAAGACTTGAAAGTCTTTTCATTGGATACCTTTATCCTTTATGTTAATTTAGGTTTTTATTTGGAATACCTGTTCATTGCTCCGTCGATATCACCCAAAAGTATAAGCTCTGCGGAATTAAGAATATCGGGGAATCTGTCTTCAATTTTCTTCATATCCTCTGCGGGAAATCTTCCAAGCACCCATTTTACAAGGTCGTAATCGGGATTTGGCTTCTGACCGACACCGATTTTGATTCTCGGAAAAGCATCGCTTGACATATGCGCGATAATGCTCTTAAGGCCGTTATGACCTCCCGCCGATCCTTTTCTGCGAATTCTCATGTTTCCCGCATCAAAGCTTATCTCGTCGTGCAGAACAAGTATATTCTCGGGCGATATTTTATAGAACGCCGCCGCCTCGCCAATAGCCTCGCCCGAGGAGTTCATAAAGGTCTGCGGCTTCATAAGTAGAACTCTTTTTCCGCTGATATTCGCCTCACCGACAAGCGCTTTGAATTTAAGTCTGCTCATACTTACGTTAAAGTGCGACGCTATATAGTCGATTGCGAGAAATCCTGCGTTATGTCTCGTTTTTTCATACTCCGTACCCGGATTTCCGAGGCCGGCAATGATATGTGTTACGGGCTTTGCGTCATCCTTTTTCTCAATTTTCTTAAATAAATCAAAAATGTTTCTCATATATCACCCATCAAGTGTCTCAAGAAAAATTTTGGACGAAATATCCGACGGCATCTGCCATGCACCCCTCGGTGAAAGGCTTATTTCTGTCACACGGGGTCCGTCGGGCAGGCAGGAACGCTTAAACTGCTGTGAATAAAAACGTCTTACGAATATCTTGAGGTATTCCTTGATTTCGTCCTTTCCGTATTCCGTAAAGACCTCTTCGGCAAGTTCCAACACGCGCTTTGGCGAATAGCCGTATTTTACCGTATAGTATAGGAAAAAGTCGTGAAGTTCATATGGCCCAACAATCTTCTCTGTATGTTGCTTATTCTCCCCGTCCTCCGCCGGAAGAAGCTCGGGGCTGACAGGCGTATTGACTATATCCGAAAGAACCTTTGCAAGAGTAAAATTAGCGCTTCTTTCGTAAGATTTTGCCTCGTTTAAAACAATCGCGCGCATAAGGGTTTTCGGTACTGAGCCGTTCACGCAGTACATAGACATATGATCTCCGTTATATGTGGCAAAGCCGAGCGCAAGCTCGGATAAGTCTCCCGTTCCGACGACGAGACCGCCCTCTGCATTTGCAACGTCCATGAGTATCTGCGTTCTTTCTCTCGCCTGTGCGTTTTCGTAAACAACGTCGTATTTATTTTCATCGTGCGATATATCGGCAAAATGCTGATTAACCGCATTTTTTATATCAATAGTTTTGACCGAGCATCCAAGCTCCTCTGCAAGCGTAAGTGCGTTACCCTTAGTTCTATCGGTAGTTCCGAAGCATGGCATGGTTATAGCAATAACAGCGCTCCTGTCACGCCCGAGAATATCCATAGCCTTTGCGGCAACAAGTACGGCAAGAGTTGAGTCAAGACCTCCTGAAACGCCGATAACGGCGCATTTTGAATAGGAGCGCTCAATTCTTCCTGCAAGCGCTCTCGCTTGAATTTCAACAGAAAGTTTACATGCCTGCTCTCGTTCCGCATCATCAGACGGAATAAATGGGAATCTGCTTATCGGAAGCTCTGTATCAATTACCGGCTCCGCAGCCACAACTTTTTTATCTAAATCAAGCTCGCAATAAAGTATATTTTCGTCGAAAAGCGGCGCTTCTGCAAGAGTTTTTCCAAGTTGCGCGACAACTCTCGCGCCTGCGTAAATTCCGTCTGTTCCGCTCTCACCGACTCCGGCGCCCGCTATAACGTAGGCAGCACAGATCTCGCGGCTTACGTCCTCAGCATACCTTCTTCTCTGCGCGCCAAGACCTACGTATTCTGCCATAGAGACGGGATTTAATATAAGATTCACTCTGTCGGAGGATATTACTCTGTCGTCACCGACCTTGACGAAAATATTAGCTCCCGTATCCTTATCTGTATAGACGAGGTCGCGAGCGCCCTCGGCAGATATACCGCCAAGCGTAATTTCTATGCTTTCACCCGGGGGGGGAGAAAAGTGTCTCGTTTCTAGACCGGACAGCGATATACCTATTATTTCACCCTCAGATATGCAGGCAACTCCGTTATAAAGCATTCCATCTTTCTCAATCGGCGCGCCGATAAAACTCATTAAGGAAAGTTCACGTGTCCCATTTATATACGAAAGCAAAGCCGATTCGGATGCTTTCAAAAGTGCCTCTTGAAAATACAGATCTCCGAGAGTCGCACCCGTCAAAGTAAGCTCGGGAAAAACTATAAAATCAGCCCCCGACGCGTCGGCTTCCCTCGCGCACTCGCTGCATATTTTCGCATTGTATTCGGGATCGCAAAGTTTGATTTTCGGCGATGCGACCGCAATTTTCAATCTTTTTTTCATAACCAACCTGCTCTCAGCTATTTTCCTTAACGAGTATCAGCTTATCCGCGTAAGGAAGTTTCTTAATTTCATCGCAAAGCGTGTGCCACTCTGCAAGCTTATGGGTGCGTCTCGCATAGTAGATATTAATAAGCACTTCGTAATTCATGGAAACGGTGCGCATCTGATTAAACGACGAGGGCAAAAGCTGAATCATATTATGCCAATATTCCCTATCCTTAGTCTCGTTAAACTTGACACGCTGTCCCTCAAGATAGAAAATAAGTCCGTCAAGCACCCCGAGAGCATCCTCTGTAAGTCTGTCGCAGGAGAAGTCCTCGCGTGAGAATTCCTTTGCCTGAATTTTATGCATGGTTGATGTAGAGTTTGCTACGGTTCCAACCTTATACGTGTCAAATTCCTTCCACCAATAAAGAGGCGCGGTAATATCCATTGACACAATTATCTGACGCAGAAACTTTCTGTGGTCACTTCCTGCCGCGGCAAGCTTTGACGCAAGTGCGAGGTCGTTTTCGCCGAGAATATACTCTCCATTTTCGTTATAGTAGCTGTCCATGCGCTCCCAGCTGTTCATCGGGTTGCGCGCTCCGCGAATTGCATTTTCCATATTTACAACGCTGATTCTTTCTACTTTAAGCATAAACGCCTCCAAAAATAATTATTTACATTATATTTTAACATAATATATAGGGAATGTCAAGTTTTTAAAATATATACCTTCAATTCGTAAAATTTGACTTTGTTTGTCAATATTATTTTGAAAAACCACGAATTAAAGAATATATAAAAAGGTCAACTCGGAGTTTTAGATTCCAAGCTGACCATATTTTATGTTCTTAGGAAAAGCCTTGCTAAAAGATAAATCAAAAGGAGTAAACCGAGAGCAATCGGTATAAACACAATATACGCCGAGAAAATCATCGCGGGAATATCCTTGTTCTCAAGTCCTCCCGAAGCATCAATCTCCTCTTTCAGCTTCTTTTCCTTCTCTTTATCCGGTTTTTTTAATATTTTTCTGAACGCCATAATTATACGTTGCCTTCGGTTTCTTTTGTCTCGGCATTTGCATCTGCCTTTTTGATTTCAAAAAGATATTTTCCGTCATCGTCTATCTTCTTATCAAGGAAGTGGCAGGCAACGTAATGTCCCTCTTCAACCTCAACGTACGGGGGCGGAACGCGCTTACACTTGTCACACGCCATGTAGCACCTCGTGTGAAATTTACATCCCTCAGGGGGCTTAATCGGGCTTGGAATGTTTCCTTCAAGAATTATTCTCTCCTGCTTTGCCCCGTCAGCCTCCGTCGTGGGTATCGACGAAAGAAGAGCCACGGTATACGGATGCCTCGGGTCCTTGAATATCGTTTCCGCGTCACCGAACTCAACTATATTTCCAAGGTACATAACGCCTATTCTGTCGGATATATATCTTACGACGGAAAGGTCGTGAGATATGAAAAGATAGGTAAGATTCTGCTTCTCTTTTAGCTCCTCAAGAAGATTTATTATCTGCGACTGAATTGAAACGTCAAGAGCTGATACACACTCGTCGCAAACGACGAATTTAGGATTAACCGCAAGCGAGCGCGCTATGCATATTCTCTGCCTCTGACCGCCTGAGAACTGGTGAGGATATCTGTGCATCATATAATCCTGGAGTCCGCACTGACGCATAACCTTAAGAATATATTCCTTCATCTGAGGCGACCCGTGTTTAAAAAATCCGTGGGTAACGAGTCCTTCCTCAATTATCTGACCGACCGTCATTCTCGGATTAAGAGAAGAATATGGGTCCTGGAAGATAACCTGCAGATCCTTGCGTAAAAGGCGCATTTCGTTGTATTTGAGTCTTGAAAGATCAATTCCGTCGTCAAGATATTTCTCGTGCCTCAGAAACTTTTCGTTAGAGTTGTATTTATCCTTAAGCACGGATATACGGGCCTCATGCTCGTAAAGCCGCTTTTCAAGCGAAGCAATACTCTCCTCTTCTTTAGCCTTCTCAGCTCTGAACGCCTCGGCTTTCTTCTCTGCCGCGGCTATTTTCTTATCCTTATTTTTCAAGGTTTCGGGAGCTTCTCTGAGCTCCTTAATGCTTGAAGTGTAAAAATCTATCTCAGCGTCAAGCTCTGCCGTGCGTCTTTTGCGCTTTGAAAGCTCAACAGCTACCTTATGCTTTAGAAGAAGGAGCTCCGCTCCCTCGGTGGGGTCATCAAGAGCGGCAAATCCGCCGAGAATCTTGACTACCTTCTGGAATGCTGTCTCTGCCTCGGCAAGGGCGAGATTCTTTTTCTGATGCTGGAAGAAGGTAGCATCCTCTCCCGCATCCTCGCATTCCTTTGACAAGGCCTTGGCTTTTTCCTCGAGCTTCTTATACTCCTCTATCATTTTACGGGAGTTTTTAAGAGTTTCTTCTACGTAAGAGGGAGCAAGGTCGTCTATCGTTCTGCCGTAGTAAATCGAATTTCCCGCAGTCTGATCGTAGAGCTGAAGAACAGTCCTTCCGAGAGTTGATTTACCGCATCCCGATTCACCGACAAGACCGAGCGTCTCGCCCTCGTATATATCGAGAGTTATTTCCTCGTTTGCGCGTACGTAGAGCTGCTCTTTTTGAAAAATGCTCGATTTAGGCACGGGGAAATATTTTTTAAGGTTGTTTATTGACAACAGCTTCTTTGTGCGAGGCACTGCATCTCACCTCCTTATCGGGATAGAAGCAACGTATCTTCTGACCGGGAGCAGCCTCAATAAGCTTAGGCTCCTCCTCGAGACACTTTGCCGTTGCGTATTTGCATCTCGGAGCGAATTTGCATCCCTTAGGCAATGCAAGAGGATGAGGAACTGCTCCGGGGATAGGTTCAAGCTTTTCTGATATTTTATCCATTCTCGGAATGGAATGCATAAGTCCCTCTGTATAAGGATGGCTGCATTTGCAGTCGGTAAATATAGTTTTTGCCGACGACTGCTCAACGACCTGTCCGCAGTACATAACTACTACGTCGTCCGCCATCTCGTTTATAACTCCGAGGTCGTGCGTGATAAATATAATAGAAGTTCCGTTTTCCTTCTGAAGCTCATTCATAAGCCTGAGTATCTGCGCCTGAATGGTAACGTCAAGCGCTGTCGTCGGCTCGTCGGCTATCAGAATTTTCGGTCTGCAGGCAAGAGCCATTGCAATCATAACTCTCTGACGCATACCGCCTGAAAGCTGATGGGGATACTGCCGCAAAACCGCCTCGGGATTTGGTATCTGAACCGCGTAAAGCATCTCGAGCGCCTTTGCCTTAGCCTCTTTTTTGTTCATTCCTTGGTGAATCATAAAAGGCTCGGAGAGCTGCTTTTGAACCGAGAATACGGGGTTCAGCGAAGTCATAGGCTCCTGGAAGATAACCGATATTTTGTTTCCTCTTATATCGTACATCTCCTGCTGGGAAAGCTTTGTGAGGTCTTTCCCGTCAAAAATTATCTCCCCCGCTGCTATATATCCGTTTCCGTCAAGAAGCTGCAAGATACTCATAGCGGAAACCGATTTTCCTGAGCCGGATTCACCTACGATACCGATTGTCTTTCCGGGCTCGAGCGAATACGAAACATCGTTTACAGCCTTAACAATACCTTTTCTCGTCTTAAAATAGGTATGAAGGTTTTTTACTTCAAGTAATGCCATTTTTATCTCCTCCGCCTATTTTACTTCTCACGGCTGCTCTTGGGGTCAAGAACATCGCGAAGCGTGTCGCCTATGATATTTATGCTGATAGTCGCTATTGAAAGGAATATCGCTGGGAATACCCACTGCCACCAATAATTCTGAATTACTATACTGTTGTTAGCTCCGTCAAGCATATTACCCCAGGTGGGCTGAGGAAGCTGAACTCCGAATCCGAGGTATGAAAGAGAGGATTCTGTAAGAAGACAGCCCGCGAAATCAAGAGTCATACTTACGAGTATTACCGATATAACGTTCGGAAGAATATGCTTGAATGCTATTCTCTTCTCCTTAACGCCCATTGACTTTGCGGCAATAACGAACTCCTTTTCTCTCTCCGCGAGAACCTGTCCGCGTATCATGCGTGCAAGTCCCGTCCAAGAAAGAAGTCCGAGAATCATCATAATAATAAATATTCGCGTCGTCTCACTAATAGGATAATTTCGGATTATATGCGAAAGAAGCATCGCGAACGGAAGAAAAGGTATTGCAGAGAATATTTCGGTTATTCTCATAAGAAGCATGTCTACCCAGCCGCCGAAATATCCCGAAAGACATCCGATGATAATAGCGATAATAGAAGATACGATAACGGCAACAGCGCCGACTGTCATAGTCATTTTGCCGCCGTGAACTATACGCGTAAACGTGTCACGCCCCCTGCCGTCCGTTCCGAAAAGGTAACCCTTAAGGCCAACTTTAGTTGTCAGATCGTAGTCCGCGTCAACAAGATAGGTCTGCTTTGCTCCGGCATATATATCGTCCGCCGCCTTGCCGTTTACCTTCGTCTGCCCCTGGTCGTTATGACCCCAGGAATACGCTCTTCCGTTATCGGTAAGAGCAACGAAATGTCTCGTTCCGCCTACAACCTTTATTATTTTCTCCCCCGCGGGAAGAGTCATGAATTTGTTTTCTCCGTATTCGGCAGCGCCGACAACGAGAACGTCACCGCTATCGGTTACGAAGGAAAAGCAGTTATTAGTTGCCGCAATGTCAACCACCGTCTGCTCTGCCATATATGACGAGGCGTTGTAAATATTTCCAAGCTTCATCGACGTGGCAGACGTTGCGCTTGATATAGCGCCCGGCGCGGCAACCTTTCCGTTCTCGTAAAGAACGACCGCGTTATAGTTTGAAACAACAACTTTTTTAACAGAAGTATTATTTTCAAGGCAGTATGCTTGTGTCTCAGCAAGGATATTGCTCATATTAAGGAGCGCGTTAAGGTTTCCCCAGAGGTAAAGCTTACCGCTGTATACCATTCCGCTTACCTGATATCCCGCTACAAGCTGAGTAACTTTTGAGGTGTCGATATTGCCATCTGCAAATTCTGCGGGCATCGAAAGCACTCCGTTCTCAGGCGCGACGATACCATACTGTCCTCTACTGTTGTCTCCCCAGCCTACGAGCTTACCCGAGGTCGTAAGCGCGATAACGTGGTCCGAGCCGGCAGCCGCCATATAGACCTCACCCTTTTTGATTTCCTCGGGGAAATCCTTGAAATCAATACCCGAAAGAGCGTCCTTTGTGTATCCCCACATATAGAGGGTGTTATCGTTACTTACTCCGACCGTATAGTTTGAAAATCCGTTTATGTCGCGGATATTATTCTTAAGCTTACGGGGTACGCTGAGCATAGAATAGTTAGGCGCGATATTTGCCTGAAGCGGATCGGTGTAATTTATATCCATCGGTATGAAAAGCGGACCGATAAAGACGAACAAAAAGAGCGCTACAAGCACAGAAAGAGCAACTACGGCAAGCTTTCTTCTGAAAAAGGTCTTTACGGCAAGCTTTGAGGGGCTCTCAAGCTTTTCAACCGCGAAAACGTCATCGTCGCAAAGTTCCTTGCTTGCTCCGAGGAACATGCGCTTTGCCCAGCGCCATACAGTTGCAAAGAAGGACTTAACGGTCTTCAAAAATTTATTTTCTTTATTCTCTGACATATTTAATCCTCCTTACTTGTTTACTCTGACACGGGGGTCGATGAATCCGTACGCGATATCTATAATAAGGTTTCCGATAAGCCCTATAAGAACGTAAAACATCTGAAGCGCTAGGACTATCTCGTTATCGTTATTCTGAAGCGCGTCGAAATAAACCTTACCAATACCGTTGAGCGCAAAGATATTCTCTATCATAAGAGAACCCGAGAAAATACCGAGGAACCATCCGATAACAAGCGTTACCACGGGTATAAGCGCGTTTCTCCACGCGTGAGAATATATAACAGTTTTCTCACGAAGACCCTTTGCTCTTGCGGTTCTTATGCAATCCATAGAAAGAGCTTCTATCATCGACGCTCTTACGTATCTCGTCATTCCGCCGAGTGAGCAAAAGGTCATAACGATAAGAGGAAGAGCGAGATGATACATTTTATCCCAAAACTGACGCACGGGTGACCAGTTCACGCTTCCCGCGGTTGACATTCCGGAGACCGGGAACCATCCAAGTACGACAGCGAATAGCCAAATGAAAACGATAGCAATAATAAATGTTGGCAGGCTATAACCGATAATAGTTCCAACCTGCACGCCGACGTCACGCTTGCTACCCCGCTTGACTGCGCAGAATATGCCTAAGGGTATAGTTATACCTAAGCCAAGTATAGTTGCGAAAATATTAATAAAAATAGTATTTTTCATAGGTTCGACAAGAACCTCGGAAACCGGCTTTCCGTATTTTACGGAATCACCGAGATTGCCCTGTAAAAGTCCGTTAAAGCTTCCGTCAGCGTACGGATAAACTCCGAGCCAACGAAGATATCTTTCAAATTTTGTACCGTTAAGACCGTAAGCCTTTTGCCAATACTCGTATCTCTCGTCATAGTCGAGAGTCTTATTGGCAAGAACCTCCTGCCTTGCGGTTTCTGCCGCTTTATCTACGGGCAGCATGTTGTATACCATGTATATCAAAAAAGATAAAACGAGAAAAACGAGTAGAATATACAACATTCTTTTCAGTATATATTTGCCCATTGAATCCTCCAAAAAACAAACGGGTTATTACCTATTATGTCATTGTAGGAACGGCGTTATAAAACGCCGTTCCTACAGTTTTATCCGACTGTGAAAGTCAAACTTTAATTACTCAGCTGCTGCGGGATGATAGGTAGTCCAGAAGTCAGCCTCATCCATTAAATAGCATGAGGAATATATATCGTACATAGACTGGTCAATAGTCCAGTTAAACGCGAAATCATAAGCAGCGCTTGTAAAGCCTGTCGCAAAGTTGATAGCGTTAAGCTTGGCAATTCCGTCAAATCCGTAAGACGGATCCTGATAATATTCAGAGTTAAGACCGCTTGTAAAGTCACAGGATGTATAAGTAATGTACATACCGATATTCTCGGTTGCAGTCTTACTTGACTGCCATGCCGTAATAAGCTGGTCGGTAACCTCGTTAGGCTGAGTGCCGTACCAGTTGATAGCGAGAGGCATATAGTACGACTTCGTTCCGTCTTCATTCTCTATAGCAACAGTCTTATACTTGTTGTCTATGCTCTTGAACTTGAGGTTATCCTCTGTAAGCTCGTAGCCCTCAAGCTTCTTATAACGAATCTTATCCTTGGTTGCGTCGAACTCTTCGCCCTTAGCGTTGTAAATCCAGCCGCCTGCTACAAGAACCTCAATAGCCTTGTCTGCGCTGTACTCGTACTGGTTAAGCTTAGCCTCAAGCTCGGTTTTATTTGCCTGATATGCCGAATAACCGGTGTAATAAGGACCGTGAACAACAGAGCCGTAACCGCCGGTAAAGGTCTGAGCAAACTCAGAGCGGTTGATGGTGTGCATGATAGCCTGTCTTACTTCAATAAATCCTGTAGGACCGAAGTCAGCGCGGAAGCCAAGCTTACCGTAGCCTGCTCTCGCATAGTGAGTCTCAGCATACTTATCGGGGTTAGCCGCAACAGTTTCAAGAGCAGCCTTGGTCTCTGTTCCGCCGGTAATACCTGCAAGAATATCAACCTGACCTGCCTTAAACTGATCCATCTGAGTCTCGGTTACTATCTTAACGTAGGTGATAGTAGCTATAGAGGGTGTTCCTCTTGCGCTGTCTCCTACGAAATTGGGGTTAATTGTAAGAGTTGCGATAAGGTTGGTCTCGTCGTAATTAGAAACAACGTAAGGACCGGAATAAGGAAGTGTCGAATTCCATTTGAGGTTAGCCTTGATGTCGTCCGCAAGAGCGTATACCGAAACGTCGTTAACAGTCTCTTTAGCGTAGAACGCATCGTTAAGACCGCACGCCTTGGTTTCGGGATCAACTACAATGTCAGCATCGCCGGGAATATAAAGTTCAAAAGGCGATGGAGAGAATGCAGCGTATATCATAGCATAGTAGTAACCTGCATAATCTGCGGTAAAGGTTACCGAGAACTCATAATCGCCAAGAAGCTTAACGCCATCGAAATACTTAGACGCCTTATCCTCGGAATCTGCAATATCAGCTCCGTCGTTGGTTCCATCGTAAGCCTTAAATGAATCAAATCCAACGAGAGTATTTCCTGCGTTACCGCTTCCGCCTGCAGCAACGCCTACGGGAGTACTGTTAGAAAGAATGTATGCAATGTAATTCTTTGCTTTGATTGGGGTGCCGTCGCTGAACTTAAGACCCTCTTTAATCTTTATGGTGTATGTAAGAGTACCGTCAGCGTTAACTACGGAAGTGGGCTCACCGTCAACAGCGTACTCATTCCAGATGTAGTTACCCGTTTTATCTGTAACGACTGTTGAATAACCCGTGGTAAGCTCTTCAATATCGAGGTCGGATGCACCGGGATTTGCTTTTCCCCAGCTTGAATTACGGAATGCTCCGGAAAGCTCCGTTGCGCTTCCGAGAATTACCGAGTTAGTCTGACCTGCCTTAACCGATGCGCCAACGATTGCCGCAGCAGGCTGCCAGTAAGGTGTAGTAACGAAATTCTGAATCTTTGCATTATAGAGGTCGTAGTAATCGTTAGAATACAGCGGAACCTCGGGTGCAAGATAGTTCCATCTGAGAATGTAGAGCTTCCACCACTCATTGAAAACGTCTTCTTCGGTAGTGTAAACCGAGCTTCCCTCGGGAACCTTTGTGTTATACACCATAGCCATGGAAAGGAAGTCCATACCAAGCTCGTACTTAGTTCCCTCATAGGTAACCCATGCGAGACCGTTTGCATCTTCTTCTACCATGTCAATAGTAATCTTCGTTCCGATTTTCTCATAAACTGAAGTAAAATCGGTGCGCTCAACTGCGTCTTTAAGATCTATCCCGTCGCCGCCGCAGCTGACCACGAAAGAAAGGGAAAGAACGAGAACGAGAAGGAGCGCTAATAGCTTAATCTTGTTCATTGTTTTATCCTCCAATTTTTATTTATATAAATGCCGTACAAGAACCGGCGATTTACCTATGTTATGCTTTATAACTATATTATATATAATTTAAATCGGTTTGTCAACTTATATATTGCCAAATCTTGAAAAATAGTGAAAAAAGTGTCAATTCGGGTATTAAAAGCGCCAAAATTCAATGCTTCAGCACCTGTATATTATAGCCTAAAGCAAGGTTAGTGTCAATATTTGAAACAGTTACAAATTTGTAAAATAAAGGAATACAATATTCATTTTATAATGCGCTTTACAATAAGCTTATCAACATACGTCAGGGTGAAATTTGCCTGCGTTTATACCTTCTTACGCGATTTATGTGGCGCTCAAAATTTCCGCTGTCAAGAAGCGAAGCGATTACAAGCTGCTCATAGGTTGGCACACTGCAGGAATAAAATCCAAGTTTTTTTTTGAATAAAGCCGCAAGCTTCTCCGGAAGAACCATATAACCCACGCGCAAGGAGGGAGAAATTGTCTTTGAAAAGGTATTAAGATATATAACGTTATTGTCCTTGGAAAGCGAAAAAAGAGTATCCTCGGGTTTTGTGGAAACCGAAAATTCCGATTCAAAATCATCTTCGATTATATACCGCCCCGATGTGCCCGCCCACCTAATATACTCATGCCTTTTCGATGCGGATGCTGTCACGCCGCTCGGAAAGCTTCTGTACGGTGTAGTATGAAGCACGTCGGATGCCGCATTTGCAAGAGCAGCGCTGTCAATACCGTCATGAGAGAGCGCGAGTCTTTCAAATTTCACTCCTGCCGAAAAATATACCTGTTCAATCTTTTCATACGATGGAGCCTCTATGCCGTAAATACGGTCTCTGCCAAGCAGCTCAATAATAAGTCCGTAAAGATACTCCGCGCCCGAGCCAACGACAATCTGTTCAGTGCGTATATTTATACCTCTGTTGCGCGCAAGATACCGCGCAATCGCCGCCCGAAGCTGCTCGCATCCATTATAAGGTGATTTTTCTAAAATTTCTTCACCCCACACGGTCAGAATGTTTCTCATGGTTTTGCATAACACCGAAAACGGAAAATCGGGATAGCTGTGAGCATGGTTTTTTACAGTAATAGGAGCAGAAACCTCGGGCTTTGAAAATGAAAACCCGTCGCTTGCCTTGAAGATTACAAAGTAACCGCTTCTCTCCTTTGGCTCCACATACCCCTCGTCGCAAAGAAGCGCGTAGGCATGCTCAACCGTTACCGTGCTTATTTTCAACTCGTCTGCAAGTAAGCGCTTTGACGGGAGCTTTGAATTGTAGGCTAAATTTCCGCTTACTATATCCTCTTTCAGCTGGCGGTAAATCTGAAGATATGCCGGACGAATATTTTTATCAACTCTGTATTTCATCTGGTTATATATAATTCTCCTATTCTGGCTATTTTCATATTATCAGAAATATTATATAATATGCACGATAAAATTTCAAGGAGAAAATTAAAATGTCTTATAAAAAAATTTTGACAATTCAGGATATTTCCTGCGTGGGACAGTGCTCTCTTACTGTTGCTCTGCCTATTCTCTCCGCCTGCGGAATGGAAACGTGTATTCTTCCCTCGGCAATTCTTTCAACTCACACAGCAGGATTCTCCGGATTTACCTTCCGCGACCTCACCGACGATATGCCTGCAATCCAAGAGCATTGGAAAAAGGAGAATATTAAGTTCAAAGCTATTTATACGGGATACCTTGGCAGCATTAAGCAGGTAGGCTACGTCAGAGATATTCTGAAAACAATGGGAACGGATGATTGCGTTCGTGTGGTCGATCCCGCGATGGCTGATAACGGGCAGCTCTATTCGATATTCAATCAGGACTACGTAGAAGCTATGAAGGTTCTGTGCGGTGAGGCAGATATCCTGGTGCCTAACATCACCGAAGCGTGCTTCCTTACCAATGAAGAATACAAAGAAACTTATGACGAAGGCTATATTATCACTCTTGTGAGAAAGCTCGCAGCTCTTGGCGCGAAAACAATTGTGCTTACGGGCGTCAGCTACGAACCCACAAAGACGGGTGTTGTTGTTTATGAAAACGGTAAAATGGAATATTATAAGCACGACAAAATCTCCAAAGGCTGTCACGGAACGGGTGACGTTTACGCATCCGCATTTACGGGCGCTCTCATGAACGATAAAACCGTATACGAGGCGGCAAGGATTGCAGCAGATTACACCGTAAAATGCATAATAAACACCCGGGATGACCCTGAGCATTGGTACGGAGCAAAATTTGAAACCGCCCTCAGTGATTTAATTAATATGTTAGCATGACTCCAAGGTGAAAATCAGCGTCAAAACAGAGTCAACAAAACTCAAAAATCATTTTTCCGAAATAAATTATAAATTTTTTCAAAAACCCCTTGACAAACGCCATTGCCTTTGATATAATATTAAAGCGCAATGCGGAAGGTTAGCTCAGTTGGGAGAGCATCTGCCTTACAAGCAGAGGGTCATAGGTTCGAGCCCTATACTTTCCACCAAGAAAATATAGAGTTTATTCGTTACGGTCAGAATCGGGCATGGCTCGAACAGAGACGGTAGTGAATGACAGTCCGGTGGACTGTCAGAGCCGTCGGCGACCAAATTGCGTAGTTCGCAATGCGAATCGAGCCCTATACTTTCCACCAAGAAGGGTTTTACCCTTTTTAAGAAGGTTTTCCTTCGCATTCAAGAATGGCTTGGTAGCTCAGTTGGTTAGAGCGCTAGCCTGTCACGCTAGAGGTCGTGGGTTCGAGCCCCATCCGAGTCGCCATTCTTGTATGCCTCTGTAGCTCAGTTGGTAGAGCAGAGGACTGAAAATCCTCGTGTCGTTGGTTCGATTCCGACCGGAGGCACCATTTCCGCGGATTTAGCTCATTTGGTAGAGCGCCACCTTGCCAAGGTGGAGGTGGCGGGTTCGAGCCCCGTAATCCGCTCCAAACCACTCGTCAAGAGTGGTTTATTTTTTTACATTCGGATTCCGTGGCTCTCACCTAAAGGTTCTCCGACGGCTCGGTTTTATAGTCGTTATGCGTCGCTCCGCAAGTCTTTGCTCCTTTAACTCCTTAAAACTCTCGGGCACGTCACCAAAAACGCAAACCGGTGCGACATGCTAGAATTTTATTATTTTTTCAAAATGTACGTTTGTCAATGATGTGAGACCAAAAAGTTAAAAAAAGAAATTGGCAAGTTAGAATAATGCTCTGCGAGGTGAATGGATGAGGGGTGGAGCGAAGCGGAACCCCGAAGAAATGAAGCTCGCAGAGCGTCAGCCGCCGAGCTCGGCGCGCATCTGAATAGGCGTTTTCCACCCTAAAACCGCCATTGGAA
>JAZSGJ010000043.1:0-22316 GCA_045532675.1 Eubacteriales bacterium
CGCGTGAAGAACGGTATATACAACCTCAAGAGTAGGAAGTCCGAGTTTTTCGTTCATACCCGAAGGAATACCTCTTCCGTCATCCTCTACCGATACACTGTTATCTTCCCATATAGTAACCTTTATACTGTCACATTCACCCGCGAGCGCTTCGTCTATAGAGTTATCAACTATTTCATAAACAAGATGATGAAGTCCTTTTATAGACGTAGTTCCTATATACATTCCGGGTCTTTTTCTTACTGCTTCAAGTCCTTCAAGAACCTGTATCTGACTGTCGTCATAACCGCTTTTTTCAAGTTCTATTTTTTCTAAATTTTCCATTTTAATATCCCTTCTGCTCGCAATATACCTTTATCTCATTTTCTATTCTTTGTTTTAATCCCGTAGTGGATATTCTCGAAAGTTTTATTACTTCTTTATTTTTTTCACTGCATAAAATGAAAGATCGCGGAAGATCAAAATCGGTATATTCTATCTTTCCTTCTCTTTCTTTTTTTGATATATATTTTTTTGTAGTTTTCGAAACAGTTGATGTATCCAGATCAAATATTCCTATTACACTGTCGGTTTTAATACTTTCCCCGTTTCCTATATGCAAATACATATTAATTTTCCTTATACATTCCTAAATCAACTTCTATTTTTTTATCAGTTAAAAAATTTTTTTCCTTTTCACATGAAGTAATAATTATCTGTCTTTCACCTATTCCCTCTATAACGAATTTCTTTCTCTTTTCATCAAGCTCAGATAAAACGTCATCAAACAGGAATACCGGATATTCTCCGCATACTTCTTTTATTACTTCTCCTTCACCGAGTTTTAAACAAAGAACAATTGATCTTTGCTGCCCCTGCGATGCGTAAAGCCTTGCCGATACGCCGTTAATATTTATTAAAAGGTCGTCTCTATGAATACCGAAAAGAGAGCTTCCTACTATTTTTTCTCTCTCAATTTCTTCTGTTAAAATTCTTTTATATTCTTCTTCTGCTTCTTTTCTTTCTCTGACTTCTTTTTTTATATTGCTTTTATAATTTATCTCTATTTCTTCTTTTCCGTCAGATATATGATTCATTAAAACTCTTGCATATTTATTAAGCTTTTCGGTATAATCTTTTCTTATAATAAATAAATAAGAAGCATATTCAGCCATATAATAAGACCATGAAATAAGCTCATTATTATCTACGTAAATACCTTTTGAAGCCATTTTCAAAAGGCAATTTCTGTTTTCAAGAGCCTTTTTATAATTTGAATAATAATCTATATAATCATCATAGCACTGACTTATAGCAACGTTTAAAAAAGCTCTTCTTTCCTCAGGACTGTTTTTTACAAGACTTAAATCGTCGGGATAAAAAAGTACGGCTTTGAAATTTCCAACCATCTCTTTTATTTTATCTAATTTATAACCGTTCTTTTTTCTTCTTCTTTCTCTTCCGAAAAAGGAATATTCAAGTGAATTTTCACCTTTTTTATCTTCGTATTCTATGTATAATCTGAATCCTTCTTTTTCAAATTTTACAAGCTCTTTATCTTCCGAAGCCCTGAACGATTTTCCTCTTGCGAAAATATATATACCTTCTATCGCATTCGTTTTTCCCTGCGCGTTATTACCGTATAAAAGATTTACACCTTTTGAAAATCTAATATCGCAATTATTTATATTTCTGAAATTTTCAGCAATAAATCTTTTTATAATCATTATCTGTCATTCATTCTAACGGGTAATACCATATAGAAATAAGTGAATTTTTCATCCGGCGTTTTAGGCTCAATAGTAATTGCCTGAGTGGGAGATTTTAATGATATTATAATATCCTCTCCCTCAGCTGCTTTAATACTGTTTATAAGATAACGGCAATTAAATCCTATTTCTATTTCATTTCCCTCATGTACACAGTCCATCTCGTCAAGAACCTTACCGTTTACCGATGACGAGGAAAGAGTAAGAAAATCTCTTTCTATATTAAGCTTAACGTAGCTTCTTCCGCTGCCCTGAATCTTTTCTTCTGCAATAATATTTGCTCTTTCAAGACCGGAAAGCATTCTTTCCCTGTTTACCGTTACAAATATATCGTTTTCTTTAGGTATAATTCTGTTATAATCTATGTATTCCGAATCTATAGTTCTTGTAAAGAAAGTAATATCGTCACACTTAATTATAGCGTGCTTTCTTGAAAGATAGAATAAGCATTTAAATTCTTCATCATCAGGAAGAATTTTTGAAAGCTCAGCTAATGCGTGACCCGGAATAATAAATGAATAATCAACAGATTCATTATTATTTTCTATAGAATTAACTTCACATTTAATGTTACATTTAGATAAAGTATAGCTGTCACATGAAACAACTTCCATTCCTTCGTTATTTATTTTGAAGTAAGCTCCCATAAGCATAGCTCTGTTATCCTGAGTAGCTATTGAATGAGATACCTTTCCTATGATCTTTTTAAAAGTAGAAGAATTTATTTCAAATCCTTTATCAGATATAAGATCGGGAAGATTAGGGAAATCATCTCCTTTACTTGCAAATATAGAAAAGCTTGCTTTTCCGCATGAAATTTCACAATTAAGCTTTTCATTTATATCAATAGTAAGTTCATCGTCAGGAAGAACTCTTACAGTTTGATAAAGTCTTTGAGCATTTATAATATATTTTCCTTCTCTTTCAATTTCTGTCGGAAGAAAAGTTGCTCTTACTCCCTTATTCATATCGTAAGTAGATATCTGAATAAGACCTGAATCAAGAGTTTCTATAAGAACTCCCTCGATTGAAGTAATTGTATTTTTATTTGAAACAGAGCCCATAGCAGGGGTAAGAACCTTTAAAAAAGTAGATTTATGTACAGTAAATTTCATTTTTTATTCCTTTCTCTCCGTTTTTGGAGAATAAACAATAATATTTTTGTAGTAATTGTTGTAGTAGGGAATGTTAGTTTGTTGATATGAATTGAAATCTTTTATTTTTCAAGGGAAAATAAAAGTATATTTTTTTAAAAATTTGTTAGAAAGATGTTGAAATTTTCAAAGATTAATTAAACATTTTTTTTAACATCTTAATAACATATTTTTTTAAACATTTAAACATAAAAATGTTTATATTTATTGCCCTTTAATTTCTTTAATAAGCTTTTTTATATCAGTAGCAGTTTTATTCTTTGTTTTTATATTTGTTTCCATCTTGTTGAGTGAAGATAAAACTGTGCTGTGATCACGTCCGAATATATTACCTATTTCTTTTAAAGAAAGATTTGTCATACTTCTGATAATATATATTGAGGTATGTCTGGCGTTTGCAATATTTTCCGTTTTCTTTTTTGATTTTATATCTTCAATAGGAACACCGTAGCTCTTACTTACAGCAGTAAGTATTTTTTCAACCATAGCACCGGTAGGAATATTTCCCGGATCAATATAAGAAATAGTTTGGTCTATAGATTCCTTTGTTACCGGAGTTGATGAAAAAGAGTAAAGAGCGTAAAGTCTTTTAAGTACGCCTTCAATTTGTCTTATATTTCTCTGAAGACGCTCCGCCATATAATCAACAAGCTCGTTTGAAATAAGAAGATTCATAGAAGAAGCTTTTTTCTTTATTATAGCTGTTCTTAATTCAAAGCTTGGCGGAGAAACTTCAGCAATAAGTCCTCCTTCAAATCTTGATCTTAATCTGTCTTCAAGCGGTCTTATATCTTTAGGAGGACGGTCGCTTGTTAATATAATCTGTTTATCTGCTTCGTAAAGTGAAGAGAATGTGTGGAAAAATTCTTCCTGAGTAGAAACCTTTCCTGCAATAAACTGAATATCGTCTATTAAAAGAACGTCTGCAGTTCTGTATTTATCTTTAAATGAAGAAGTTTCGGCTTTTGAAATAGCTTCAATAAGCTCATTCATAAAGTCTTCGCACTTTTTATAAACAATTTTCAAATTAGGATGATTTTCTTTTAAATCGTTTATTACCGCGTAAAGAAGGTGAGTTTTTCCAAGTCCCGAGTGACCGTGTATGAAAAGAGGATTATAATAAGTAGGGTCTTTTGCAACGGCGCGGCAGGCAGCCTTTACGAATTTATTTGATTCGCCTTCAATGAAATTATCAAATGTGTATTCTGAAAGAAGACTTTTATTCGGAGGATTATTATCCTCGTTAAGAAATCTGTTTATTTCGTCTTTTCTTTTTTCGGTTTCTTTGTTTGAATCTTCATTATTTATTTCCATATCGTTTTCATCATCTTCTATAATGAAAATTTTGGAATTTTCCTCAGACGGAGAATTAACCTCAATATCAACTTTGAATCCAATTGCATCCTCAACAGCTTTTTCGAGGACATCCTTGTATTTTGTAGATATTATATTTTTTCTCAATACAGTTGGAGTAATAAAGACAGCTTTTTCATCAGAAAGAGAAATTAATTCCAAATTTCCGAACCAAAGATTAAAGATAGTTTTTGAAGGAAGTTTTTCTTCAACGCTTTCAAGAACAAGCGCTGTTATATCTTTAAGTTCACTCATTTTTTAAATCCTTTGTTTTTGAAAAAGGGTATAAGTATACCTTTTTTTATATATTTATATATATTATAACATATATATAATAGAAAATCAACAAAAGATTTAAAAAAAAGGAATTCTATACTATAATTTTTTTGATTTTCCTCTCGTAAACAGCGACATAAGAAGTCCTAACAGCAGAGCTAACGTGCATCCTACCGAAGAAGCAGAAAAAGCTCCTCCCAAAACACCAAAAAAGCCCATGCTGTCAACAGCTTCTTTAACTCCCTTTGCAATATTTCCGCCGAATCCTACAAGAGGCAAGGATGCTCCGCATCCGGCAAGCTTAAATATAGGCTCGTAAAGTCCGATAGCACCGAGAAAAACACCCGAAACAACAAATAAAACTAAAATTCTTGCAGGAGTAAGTGAAGTTTTATCTATAAGAATCTGAGCAATAACGCAAAATGCGCCTCCTATTAAAAAAGCCAAAAGTGATTTTATTAACATAAAAACCCCTATTCTGCCGATAATTCGGCAATTTAATCAGAAGAAATATGAATAATCGGAGCAATACCGAGTATATTTTCACCTTGCATAACGCTTGAAGGACTCATAAGAGCACCGGTAGACATAAAAAGAATATTTTTTAAATTTTTCTTTTCAAGCTCGGGAATAAAATAAGAAGCAAGCACAGAAGCAGAGCATCCGCACCCCGAAGCACCTGAGTGAATATCAGATTTTTTTTCATCATAAAGAAGATTTCCGCAATCTATATGCTTTCCGTCAGCTTCAGGAATTTCTTTTGATATAAGTTCCTCAATTAATTCTGAACCTACCTTTCCTAAATCACCTGTGACAATATAATCAAAATTATTTGGAGAATAATCTGATAAAGAAAAATAAGTATATAAAGAATCAAAAGCTGCTCTTGCCATGGCGCATCCCATATTTGATGCGTCTCCGGTAAGACCGTCAACAATTTTCCCAATCATACCGTTCTTTATTTTTACCTTTCCTCCGTGTCCTAAAATAAATGATCCGGATGCAGTTGCAGTCCATTGCGCAGTCGGTGTTCGCTGCCCTCCGTATTCAATAGGTGTTCTGAACTGGCGCTCTGCCGCGGAATTGTGAGAGGTTGTTACCGTTGCACCAATGGAAATTTCGGTATGGGAAATAAGAGAAGATAAAAGAAGCAAAGCTTCCGTACAGGTTGAACAGGCAGAATAAAGCCCAATATAAGGTATACCAAAGGTATATAGACCGCCGGAGGAAGCCACACACTGATTTTCCAGATCTCCGGCAAGCAAAGCGTCTATATCTGAAATATTAAAATGCCCTTTTTTCATGGCAATATTAAGTGACATTCTTCCCATCTCACCCTCAGCCTTTTCCCAGGTTTCCATACCGAAAAGATCTGTATCGTCACACATATCGAATAAATTACCGAGCTTTCCGCGTCTCTCCTCGTAACCGCCGACGGCTGCCCAGGATAAAAATGAAGGAGGATTCTTATCAAAATTCAATATTTTACGCATATTAAAAAAACTCCGTGATAATGAAATATATAAGACCGTATACCGTTCCCGCAACCGTTGAATAAAGAATAACGGGTCCCGCAACGTTAAATATTTTTGCTCCGACCCCCGAAATAAATCCCTCGCTTCTGTTATCGATCGCCGCTGAGGTAACCGAATTTGAAAAACCCGTTACGGGAACGAGAGTGCCTGCACCGCAATGCCTTGCTATTTTGTCAAAGAAACCAAATGCCGTTGCAAAAGACGCGAGTATTATATAGGTTATAGTTACAGTAAGATATGCATGCTCTTTGTTTAATCCCAAATATGAGTAAAGATAAAAAAGCCACTGTCCGGCAAAACATAAAAAGCCCCCGGAAAAAAACGCAAAAACGCAGTTTTTTAAAACGGGGGATTTAGGAGAATGTTTTTTTATTAATTTTTTGTAATCTTCGTTTTTTTCTATTTCCATTTAAGCCCCAAAGCAAATAAAAATTTACATAATCTTATTTATTTTCAAGACTATTATTATCATATTCAACGATTAATATACACGTTTCAAGGGATAAAATCCCCCACCGTGTCAATTTTAAACACCAAAAGAATAATATTTCTTATTATAAACCATAGGATTATGGAGGCGGGAATTATAAGAAAAGTATAGAATTTAAAATTATCTGTAATAGAGGTGTCCTTTTTTATAAGAGTTAAAATAAGGCGCCTGTCATAATCTAAAACAACTCCTGCCGAGATTATTATCGGGGGATAAATTATAAAAGAATTCAAAAAGTCAAATGAAAGAAAAGAATAAAGAGATCGGCTGCCGCCGCAACCGGGACAGTATATAGAAAATAGGTTTTTTACGATACACCTTACCTCGTTTTCCGTGTTTTGATTTACTTTAAAATATAACGTGTAAAGTATAGCGAAAAGAAGAAGAGATATATTTAAAATTAAAAGTATAAGAAGATTTTTTCGTAGCTTATTATGTATATTCATTTATTTATTCCTTAATTTTTAGTTAAGAATATTTTATCATAGAGGAAAAAATATTTCAACATAATAATACAAAAAGCTTGAAAATAAAATAATAATATGATAAAATAAACTAAAGAAAATAAGGCAAAGGAGAATATAATGGGTACTGAGTGGAATAACGGTTTTGAAAATAACAATTCGGAAAATTTTCAAAACAACGAAAACAGCTATCAGAAAGAGCAGGAATATGCTTTTCAGATGGTAACGAGAAACGGCAAGCCAAAGACTAAGGGTTGGGCTGTCGCATCAATGGTTATCGGCATTATTTCTGTTGTTTGCTGCTGTTTTGGATGGAGCGGTATATTTTTGGGTGCTGGAGCTATTATATTAGCTATAGTTTCAAGAAGAAATCTCGGCTATTTCGACGGAATGACAATCGCAGGACTTATACTCGGAATATTCGGTTTTATATTTGGAATGACGATAGTTATATACACATTGACTCTTCCTCCTGAATTTTGGGATGAGTATTTTAAGGAGCTTGAAAATCTGTCGGGAAACGATGCAAACGGAATATAACAAAATAGGAGCGGCTTGATATGCACCCCAAAAGTTTCTAACTTTTGGGGTGCATAATTTTTTATAAATATATTTATAAATACACTTGACAATTTTCCAATTTTTATATATAATTAGACTTGCGTTTTAAAAATATATAATAAAGGAGAAAAAGAATGAAAAAAATATTAACTCTGTTGCTTGTTTTAACCTTATGCCTGTCTTTAGGCATTCTTCTTACAGCATGCGGCGGAAAAGACGATCCTCCCCCAAATGATGACGGCGGCGGAAATGAAGGAGAGACTGTAACAGAAGGTCTCAAATTCTATCTTAATCAAAATACTAACGAGTATTACTGCTCGGGAGTAAATCCAAATCCCGAAACCGGAGTTGTCGATTATGAAAAAATTGTTATCCCGGCAACACACGAGGGTCTTCCTGTAACGCAGGTAGGCGCCGGTGCGTTTAAGAACTGCGTTACTGTTAAAAAAGTTGTTCTTCCCGATAGCGTAACTGTAATTTCTAACGATGCATTTATGGGATGCACGTCACTTTCATCTATAAATCTTGACAAAATAAAAACTATAGGTGTAGAAACGTTTAAGGATTGCAGATCTCTTAAAGTGGAGTCTCTTCCCGCAATAGAAGTCATTGGTAAAAACGCATTCAGCGGATGTACTTCTCTTAACCTGCAGGATAACGTATACTATATCGATAAGCATATGGTTAATGTAGCAAATTCAGCTGCCGTTATAGTTGTAAAAGAAGGCACTGAAAAAATATGGAATGACGATTCCTTTGCAACCGTTACCGATATCACAATTCCCTCAAGCCTTAAGGCAATTGAGTACGGAGTTTTAGAAAATGAAAACTTAAAGTCTATCCGTTTCACTTCTCTTTCGGATTTTGTTAAAATTGACAGAGTGGCTGAAACGAGAGACGTTCTTATTGACCTTTATGAAAACGGAACGAAAATTGAGAACCTTGTTTTACCTTCTAACGTTAGTGAAATCAAGGATAATGCATTTGCAAATACCTCTATAAAGAGCGTTACTGTTCCCGCAAACATAAAGGCAATTGGAGAAAGCGCATTCCAAAGCTGCTTAAATCTTGAAGAATTCAAGGCATTTGGTACAGCTTCATACGGAACCTCTATGTTCTATCGTGTTGAGCTTAAAAACGTATACTTTGATTCATTTGCAAATTATCTCAACTGCAGCTTCACTACCAGCTCAAACCCGACTGTTCCCGCAATGGACGGCTCTCAGACAATCAACGTTTATTTTAATAACGACCTTGTCGAAAACGGTGAGACTCTCGTTTGCCCCGAGGGAACGAAAAGAATTCCCGTTGCGGCATTCATGAACTGGGGAAAGAACGTTAAAGTCGTCCTTAACAGCGACCTTGAGATTATAGATGGATACGCATTCTACGAGAGCCCGCTTACCTCTATATTCGGAGGATACGATGCAACGTCAGGAAACGTATCCCTGCCTAATACCTTCCCCGCAACGCTTAAGGAAATAGGAACCTGCGCATTTTCCAACGCTTCTCTTGGCAATGGTGAGGTTGTAATTCCCGATAGTGTTACAAAAATCGGAACAAGCGCATTTGCAAACGCTTCTATCGGTACTCTTATCGTTGGAAACGGAGTAACCGAAATTCCAACGTCATTTTTAGCAAACTCCTGGGTAGAAAAGGTAGTGCTTGGCACAGGCGTTACTAAAATCGGTCAGAGAGCCTTTGCTAATTGTGAAGGACTCAAAGAATTTATAGTTCTTTCAAATATAACCGAAATTGATGATGAGCTTGACGAAACTTTTACCTCACAGAGCGTATTCAAGGATACCGAAAATATTGAAAAGCTTGTTGTTCCTCAGTCTATACTTAAGAACGTATGGAAATACAAGGTTACCGATCTTGAGATTACATACGCAACAAAGCTTCAGGTAGGCGATTTCAGAACAACGTTCTCAAATAAAAAGATAAATCTTACTATTGATATTTCAAATCTTACAGAGATAGAGAAGGATACCTTCAAAGATGCGTTTATGTTTGAAAAGCTCTATCTTAAGAACTTTGACGCATGGGTTGGCGTTAACCTTTCTAAAAATGAAGACAGTCTTCTTTACAGAGCGTATAACATTTACGTAAACAATGAGCTTGTCAGCGAGATAAGACTTAGCACCGGTGTAACCGAAATAAAACCTTATACGTTATATAGTCTTAACAATCTTGGAAAATCTCAGATTAAAAAGATTTACATTCCCGCAAGCGTACAGAAGATTGGCGAAAAATCAATATCAAGCCTTCAGCCCATACAGGTTTATATAGCTAACAGAGCTGAGGATATTGAGCTTGACGAAAACTTCCGCAGTGGTTATGAAGCAGATTCATGGGAAAATGAGATATTCTTTGACCATTCCGGCGTTTACGGTGAAAACGAAATTTATAAGTGGTATGAAAGAGGCGATGGAAAACTCGTTGTATATAGCTACATTGGAGAAGCCGAAGCTATTGAAATCGGCTCCATAAATAATAAGGAAATAGCTCTTATTAAAGCGGGAGCCTTTGCGGATCACGATGAAATTCTTAGCGTAAAGTTTTTAAACAAGGATACGAGAGTTGAAGACGGAGCATTTGAAGGATGCGCTGTTACTTCTTTCGAAGGCTTTGTTTCCCAGGCTAAGAAGATGAATCTTGCAAACGTTGCTAGCGTTAAGCTTTCCGCAGACGGTGAAAGCGCCGCAAATATGTTCAAGGATTCTGTGTCACTTACAACAGCGGTTCTTTCAGGATTTACCGTAATTGATGAATCAATGTTCGAGGGTTGCTCGCTTCTTACAGAGATTTCCGGTGTTGAAAACGTAACCGAGGTAAAGGCAAACGCGTTTAAGAACTCGGCTCTTGAGGCTTATAATTTCACGTCTCTTGTAACAATAGGAAATTACGCGTTTAACGGAACCAAGTTAGTTAATGTCGCTGTAAAGGCAGATGCGGTTATTGGTGATTATGCCTTCTTCAATATACCGACTCTTACCGAAATCAGTTGCAATTCCGAATCAATTTCCAAGTTCGATATAACAAACGTTACAAAGGTTACGTTTACATCCGGAACGTTTGTACCCGCAAATATATTTAAGAATAACACTAAAATAGAAGAAGTTGTATTACCCTCTACGCTTCTTGAAATCAGAGCATCCGCGTTTGAGGGATGTACAAATCTTACCGAAATTACCCTTCCCGCAGGACTTACTACCGTAAAAGCTAAGGCATTCAAGGGTGCAAAACTCTCAACATTGATGATTCCCGCAGGAGTAGTTACCGTAGAGGCGGAAGCCTTCAGCTGCAACGGAGCTTCAACCTTCCTTCTTTGCGTAGCGGCATCCAAGCCCGATGGTTGGAATAATAGTTTTGGCGGAACTTGTATGGTTGTATGGGGTTACACCGGTGTAACCGCAAACTATAACGACGTTATATACTGCGAAACCGCAGACTCTGTAATGATAGTTGGCATTGTTGATAAAACAAAGGAAACAATTACTATTCCACAGTCGATAAACGGCAAGCTTGTTAAGCACATACTTCCGAGCGTATTCGCTGAGGAGATTGATGCTACGGCTCTCGTTGTAGAGGCAGGCAGCGATCTTATTACGGGTTATTGGGGTGCGGATCACTTCAAGGGTCTTACATCTCTTAAAAATATTACAGTTTCGGCAACGCTTGCTGAAAAATTCATATCAAAAATTCCCTCTACCCTTGACGTTTGGACGGTATCCGGAAGCGGAACTGTTCAAAGCAATATCTTCAACAGTGAGGTTGTAGTTAATAAGGTAATTATAGGCGACGGTATAACGAAAATTGAGGAGGACGCATTTGAAAATGTTAAAGGTGTTGTTGAGATTTATATTCCCGCAACAGTAACATCATTCACTTCCTTCTCTACGTTTACCGCCTTCCCTGATCTTGAAAAGTTAACGGTGCCGTATATTTATTCAACCGCAAACATCGGTAACTACTTCCCGACGGACGGCATTCCGAAGCTTTCGGAAATAACCGTGCATCGCGGTGAGATAAAAGGAAACTCATTTAAGGGAGCAAGCGCCCTTAAAAAGATTACTATCGGAAAAGACGTAACTCAATTATACGCAGGCGCGTTCGTCGATTATTATCTTGAAAGCATAACAGTAGACAGCGCCAATACCAAATATTCCTCTGACGGAACTATCGTTCTTGAGAACGGCGCATTCTTATATTCAATTGACGGAACCTTCCCTGCGGGAATTACAGAGCTTAGCGGTGAAGTCGGTCCCGGTGTTACGAATCTTGTAATACCCGAGGGCGTTACCAAAATATCCGGTTTCAGAAGCAGCTTGAATATTGAATCGGTTACACTTCCCTCAACAATTACAAATATAGATTCTTACACATTCCGTGGTTTGTCAAAATTCAAAACGCTCGTTATCTATTGCTCTACGCTCAGTTACATGAATATTAACAGTGTAGAAACCGTTATATTCAAAACGGATTCTGTTGCAAGCAATATGTTCCAAAACAAGACAGGACTTAAAACCGTAGACCTTGCAGAAGTATCGTCTGTTGGTTATGCCGCATTTGCGGGCTGCACAAATCTTGAAAACGTTATTTGGGGAACCAAAGATAAAACGTTATCAGACAATGCATTTGCAGGTTGCTCAAGCCTTACGGGCGTTGATTTAAGTAACGTTACTTCGATAGGAAGCTATGCATTCCAATCAGCGACGAATCTTTCGATCATTCAGCTCGGCTCAAAGGTTACAAGTATAGGTAAAAGAGCATTTAGAGCCACAGCAATAGAAGAAATACAGATACCTAAGAGCGTTACTGTTCTTATGGCGGAAGTATTTTACGAAGCTACCTCGCTTAAATCCATTAAATATGCTTCGACAATCGAGGACTGGGAAAAGATAGATATCAGAGGAGCTCTTGTAAGTGCAGAGGTTGATTATTACTTCGATGGAGCAAAGCTTGAAATCTATACTCCGAGCGGAGAAAAGATTCCTGCCGGCATATTGGCTTACTCTAAATCTCTTACAACCGTTAACCTTACCGGTGTTAAAGAAATTGGAGATTATGCATTTGCAAATTGCGCAAATCTTGAAAACGTTACTTGGAGCAATAATATTGAAACAATAGGAAGTTATGCGTTTGATAGCTGTACGAAAATTCCGAGCGTTACCCTTCCCGAAGGAATTAAAAGCATTGGAGGATATGCATTCCGTGCAAATATATTTGAGATTGTTATAATTCCTGAATCCGTTGAATCTATCGGAGCATATGCATTCTTTAAAGGCAACGGTCAAAACGTTAAAGAGCTTGAAATATATACTTGTGACGCGGGAAATGTTTCCGGTTGGTATGCAGGTTTACAGGCAGAAAAAATGACGGTTAACGTAAATTCATCACAGCGAATTTTAAACGACCATACAGGATTTATGAAGAATGTAACCGACCTTACTGTAACCGGAGAGGGAGATCTTCCTCAATTTGCACTTCAAAACGTTACAACCCTGAAAACGCTTACGTTTGATTCGGGAGTCACCGGAATTGCTACTAATACCACTTGCGTTGGACTTACTTCTTTGACTGACTTGTATATCAAAGCAGACAATTTCAAGGTATATTGGAATGCATTTAACTGCGGCTCAACAACAAATGATTTGCAGAGCGAAGGATTCACACTCCACTGTTCGAGCAATTTTGTTGCAGTAAATAATGACGGTTTCATTGGTGATGAGACTAAATCTGCAGCATATGTTCTTAACAATGCAAATAAGCAAATACACGAATGGTAATTTGCTTTTGTAGGTAAACAAAATTATGGCGTTGCGCAAATTAAGCGCAACGCCATTCTTATAAAAAGCGACTCGGTGAGTTCCGAGCCGCTTTTGTTTTTATTTAGATGTTTTTTAGAATTTCTTCTGCTCTTGCGAGAGCCTCGTCAATTTTATCGATGTCGCGGCCTCCGCTCATTGCGCTGTCTGGACGTCCGCCGCCCTTTCCGCCGCATATAGCAGAAATTTCTTTCAAAATATTACCTGCGTGAGCACCTGCTTTAACAGCATCGGGACCTGCAGATGCAACAAAGTTGAGCTTTCCGTCGAATACCGTTGCGAAAACGGCTACACCGTCGGAAAACTTTGATTTAACCGAGTCACCAAGGCTTCTTGCGCTGTCAGGCTTAGCTTCTATTTTAGCAGTGAGAAGCCTGAACTTTCCAACCTGCTTTATGTTTTCAAGAAGAGATTGAGTTTTAAGCTCGGAAAGCTTCGCGTTAGCGCTTTCAAGCTCTCTCTTTGTTTCCTTTATTTCGGATTGAAGAGACGCCGCCTTCTTCGCGATAGTTGAGGGGTTCTGCGCCTTGAGTTCCTTTGCGGTTTCAATAATTATATCCTCTTTTTCAGCAAGGAGAGCAAGAACTCCAAGACCGGTAGTTCCCTCTATTCTTCTTACGCCTGCGGCAACGGAAGATTCGGAAATAACCTTAAAAAGACCTATTTCACCGGTTGAGGAAACGTGAGTTCCGCCGCAAAGCTCAACAGATGAGCTTCCGATGCTTACGACTCGTACCTTGTCTCCGTATTTCTCGCCGAACAGAGCCATAGCACCCTTCTTTCGAGCTGAGTCAATATCCGAAACCTCAGTAGAGCAGCCTTCGGATAAAAGTATATTAGAGTTTACAATAGCTTCAACCTCTGCTATTTCCTCTTTTGTCATAGCGGCAAGGTGAGTAAAATCAAAACGCACTCTGTGCTCGTCAACGTATGAACCCGCCTGCTCAACGTGAGTTCCGAGAACTTTTCTGAGCGCCGCCTGAAGAAGATGGCAGGCTGAGTGGTTTCTTTTTATCGAAAGACGTCTATCCGTGTCAATTTTGAGATTAAGAACGTCACCCTTCTTAAGTGAGCCGGACTCTATTTTTACCTCGTGAATATATACGCCGTTTGTCTTTTTGGTGTCAAGAACGGTAAGCGTTGCATTGTCTGAGAAAATAACACCGCTGTCTCCTACCTGACCGCCGCCCTCGCCGTAAAATACGGTTTTATCAAATACAAGAGAGCATTCACCCTCGTTGATTTCTTCAACCTCTTCACCGTCCATGATTATGGAAATAAGGCTCGCTTTGCATTCTGTATTTTCGTAACCGGCAAATTCTGTTTCGGGAAGCTTTGAAAGAATGTCCTTTGATGAATCGGACCAGCCGGAGATGCTTGCTCTTGCCGCTCTTGCTCTTGTTTTCTGCTCTTCCATAAGAGCTGCAAAGGCGTCGTTATCAACTGAAAGGCCTGATTCTTCCGCAATTTCTTTTGTTAAGTCAACAGGGAAGCCGAACGTGTCGTAAAGCTTAAACGCATCCTCACCGGAAATGACATTGCTGCCCGCATCCTTAAGCTCGGATATAAGAGACGAGAGAATACCGAGACCCGCGTCAATGGTTGTATTGAATCTGTCCTCCTCAAGAACTATAACCTTGAGAATATAGTCTCTCTTTTCCTTAAGCTCGGGATATGCGTTATCATTCTGGCTGATAACTATTTCGCAAAGCTCTTTGAGGAATTTTCTCTGTATGCCGAGGAGCTTTCCGTGGCGGCATGCGCGTCTTAAAATTCTTCTGAGAACGTATCCTCTTCCCTCGTTTGAAGGAATAACTCCGTCCGAAATCATGAAGGTCGCGCTTCTTATATGGTCGGTAACAACGCGTATGGATATATCGTCTTTTGCGTTAACACCGTATTTTTTGTCCGAAATTTCGCAAACCGTGTCAAGAATTTTGCGAACAGTGTCAACCTCAAAGAGATTATCAACACCCTGCATAACGCATGCGAGACGCTCAAGGCCCATACCGGTATCTATGTTTTTCTGAACAAGCTCGGTGTAATTGCCCACGCCGTCATTATTGAATTGCGAGAAAACGTTGTTCCAGATTTCCATAAATCTGTCGCAGTCGCATCCCGGCTTGCAGTCGGGGCTTCCGCAGCCGTATTTTTCTCCTCTGTCGAAATATATCTCAGAGCAAGGACCGCAAGGACCCGAGCCGTGCTCCCAGAAGTTATCCGCCTTTCCGAGCTTAACTATGTGCGATTCGTCGACTCCGATTTTATCGCGCCATATAGCGTATGCCTCGTCGTCGTTTTCGTATATTGACGGCCAGAGAAGATCCTTAGGAATTTCAAGAGCCGAGTTAAGAAATTCCCATGCCCACGCAATTGCTTCCTCTTTGAAATAATCTCCGAATGAAAAGTTACCGAGCATTTCAAAATACGTGCCGTGACGGGCTGTGTGACCGACTCTTTCAAGGTCGGGCGTTCTTATACATTTCTGGCATGTGCAAACTCTGTTGCGTGGAGGAATTTCCTCACCCGTGAAGAATTTTTTCATAGGAGCCATACCCGAGTTTATAAGAAGGAGAGATTTATCGTTGTTGGGGATAAGTGAAAAGCTCGGGAGTCTAAGATGACCCTTGCTCTCAAAAAACGAGAGAAATTTCTCACGAAGATCGTTAAGGGATGTCCATTTCATTTTAATGTCCTCAATATTTTAAATATTTATTTCCATCTGAGAATTATAGCATATAATAAAGATAAAGTCAATACAGTGGTAGTAAAATAAGGGTTGAATAGTTAAAATTATTCAATTTTTATCTCGTTGCCGTTTATTACAACGGTGTTATTATTCTTCCAATAGTAGAATGAATCAATCTCTTCAACCTTGCCCGACCACAGCTCTTTTCCATTCGGAAAAATATGAATAAACGGCAGGCGTGTGTCGTTTTCTGTACAAAAAAGATTTAACGTGTACCCGTTATTTATAATGGATGATTGCTCTGTGAGCTCTGCTCTGTACTTCTTGTCCGGAGATAGCTCGACCGCGACTGCGTCTTTTTTTCCAAGACCGAGCGCGATAGCAAAAATAAGAGAAACAACAAACGTAACTATTGAAATGGCTATGCATCCGATGGAAATAATTATTCTTAAGGCGGTAGGCTTTATGTTTTTTGTTGCAGCAACAGAAAATATAACAAATGTAACAGAAGAAATTATTGCGGTGGCAGAGCCTTCCGAAAAAATAAAATACAAGCTGAAATTAACTGCCGAAATCGGAATTAACATCGCGCTGATGATTTTCATAGACAGACCGATATTGGTTTTTTGTGCGAATGAGCAAACAATAGTGAAAACCGCCACCGAAAGATTTATAACGGATAGAATTACAGGGTGTGTTATTTTTATATTGCAATCGAAAAATTCTGCGGATAAAAAACATAAGGGCATATAGCTGACAGTGATAAGCGAAACAATAATTGAAATTTTTTTAAAATGCTTCATACAAATCTCCATACTGAAAATTCCTTAATCAATTTTATCATATTAGAATAAAAAAATCAATAAATTAAAAATAAATAGTCAAAACAGATTGATATTATAACAAAAATATGCTATACTCTATATGATAAATAAAATATAGGCAGGTATATATTATGCAGATGACACTAAGATGGTACGGTTCAAAGCACGATACCGTTACATTAAAGCAAATCCGTCAGATTCCCGGAGTTAAAGGTGTTATAACCACACTTTACGATACTCAACCCGGTGAGGTATGGACACGTGAAAGAATCCGCGCAATGAAGGACGAGGTTGAAGCGGCAGGTCTTTGCGTTGCGGGAATTGAGAGCGTAAACGTACACGACGCAATCAAGACGGGTGCGCCTGACAGAGACATGTATATTGATAACTATATTCAGTGTCTCGAAAATCTTGGAAAAGAAGATATACACATGGTATGCTATAATTTCATGCCGGTGTTTGACTGGACAAGAACAGAGCTTGCGAGAGAGCGCGCGGACGGCTCGACGGTTCTTGCGTATACTCAGGAGGCTGTTGACAACCTTGTTCCCGAGAAAATGTTTGAATCTATAGCAGGCGACATGAACGGAACGGTTATGCCCGGATGGGAGCCCGAGAGAATGGGCCGCGTAAAAGAGCTTTTTGAAATGTATAAGGAAATCGATGATGAAAAGCTTTTCGCAAACCTTGTATACTTCCTTGAAAGAATTATGCCTACTTGCGATAAGTACGATATAAACATGGCAATTCACCCCGATGATCCTGCATGGAGCGTTTTCGGACTTCCGAGAATCATAATCAACAAGAAGAATATTCTTCGCATGATGAAGGCCGTTGATAACAAGCATAACGGCGTAACCTTCTGCACGGGTTCATACGGAACAAGCCTTGAGAACGACCTTCCCGACATGATTCGCGCACTTAAGGGAAGAATACATTTCGCTCACATAAGAAACCTTAAATTTATCACGCCTACTAACTTTGAGGAGGCTGCGCATCTTTCTTCAGACGGAACGTTTGATATGCACGCAATAATGAGAGCTCTTTACGATATCGGATTTGACGGTCCTATCCGTCCCGACCACGGACGTATGATTTGGGGCGAGGTTGCAATGCCTGGCTACGGTCTTTACGACAGAGCGCTCGGCGCTTGCTATCTCCAAGGACTTTGGGAAGCAATAGAAAAAGAAGACAAAGCATCGAAAAACAAGTAAATAGAACAAATAACGGTCTCAAAAGTCGAGACCGTTATTTGTTTTATTTGTCAACCGAAAGAAACGCTTTTGTTTTTTCGCTTTTCGGATTGTCAAAGACTTCCGCGGGTGTTCCCTCTTCTTCTATGACGCCGTCCGCCATGAAAATGACTTTATCAGCAACGTGACGGGCAAATTCCATTTCGTGCGTTACTATTATCATAGTGCGTTCGGAGTCTTTAAGAGAACGTATAACTCTGAGAACTTCTCCCGTAAGCTCCGGGTCAAGAGCCGAGGTCGGCTCGTCAAAGCAAAGAATTTCGGGCGCGAGCATAAGAGCGCGCGCAATCGCTACACGCTGTTGCTGACCTCCCGAAAGCTGACACGGGTAAGCATTTGCTTTTTCCGTAAGGCCGACGGTTTTTAAAAGCTGCTCTGCGCGAGCTTTTATAGCGTCAAGCGACTCAAGGTCAGACTTCGGCGGATTTTTTCTCTTTGCGCGAAGCTTTGGAGCAAGCATAAGATTTTCAATTACGCTGTATTGCGGAAAAAGATTGAACTGTTGGAAAACAAGTCCGAATGAGAGCTGAGCTTCGGGAGTTACTGTCGGCTTTTCTCCGTTCTCTGCTTTGTAAACGCTGTTTCCGTTTACAATAATTTCACCCGAGTCCGCCTTTTCAAGAAAGTTAAGACAGCGGAGAAGAGTGGTTTTTCCTCCGCCGGAAGAACCAATAATAGCAAGAACCTCACCCTTTTCGAGCGAAAGGTCAATGCCCTTTAAAACCTCTGTATCGCCAAAGCTTTTTCGGAGATTTTTTATTTCAAGTATGTCCATAAAAGTCCTCCTAAGCCTTAAAGTAGTCGAGTTTCTTTTCAATTTTGCCGAACCCTATCGTAAGAATTCCTACGAATATAAGATAGAAGGCGCCGGCAAGGAAAATAGGCCAGATAAGACCCTTGACCGTCATAAATTCGGTTGCCTCGTAAATAAGCTCGTAAACAGCTATCGTATTTGCAAGTGATGTATCCTTGATAAGAGTTATTATTTCGTTAGACATAGGCGGAATAATTCTCTTCACAACCTGAAGGAGTATTACACGGAAGAAGGTTTCTCTCTTTGTCATACCGAGAACCTGACCGGCTTCGTACTGACCTTGAGATATAGATTGGATGCCGCCGCGGAATATCTCGGAGAAATAAGCCGCATAGTTAATTGCAAACGCTACAAGCGCTGCAATAAATCTGGTTGAAAATGTTTGGTCAAACCAAGTCCAACCGGTGTTCATTTGGGGCCAAACGAACCAGTTGAGTAGTCCAGGCAGGTAGAATATCGCAAAAATCTGAAGCATAAGAGGAGTGCCGCGAAGTATCCAGACGATAATTTTCGAAAGCATACTTAAAGGGGCGAACTTAGACATCGTGCAAAACGACATAAGCAGCCCCAGTGGCAACGCTAAAATCAGCGTGAAAAGAAACAGAAAGAATGCGGTGATAAATCCACCTGCGAGCTGGGAACAAACGTCTAAAAACAGTTCCATTCTCGCTATTTCCTTGAGTTGTTTTTTATTATTTAAGTGCGTCCTCGTTAAGAGAAACAGCATACTTCTCAAGAAGCTCTGTCATAGTTCCGTCAGCGTATTTAGCCTTTAGGAACTTATCAAGCTCTGCCTTAAGGTCGCTTCCCTTTCTGAGACCAACAGCAAAGATTTCTTCACCGTATTTTGCACCGTCGAGAATCTTAAGACCGGTGTAGTCACCCTTGCCAAGCATGCTTTCAGCCATGGTTAAGTCGATAACCGCAGCCTGCGAGTTTCCGGATGCGACTTCATTAAGAGCATCAACCTGAGCACCAACCTTGTTGATTGTAGTAGCCTTGATTGTGTCGGATGCAACAGTGTGACCTGCAGAGCCATCTTCAACAGCAAGTGAGAGACTTGCAACGTCGGCTGCTGTATAAGTGCTGTCGCTCTTAACTACTACAACCTGTGCGTTCTTTGCGTAAGGAATAGAGAAATCAATCTCCGCGCCAAGCTCGTCAGAAGCGGTCATACCGTTCCAAATGAGGTCGATCTGCTTGGAGTCAATCTCTGCAACCTTGTTCTTCCACTTTATAATAACTATCTGGCAGTTTACGCCAAGATATTCGGCAAACATCTGAGCAAGCTCAGCATCAAATCCAACCCATTCGCCGGTATCATCGTCGATGTAGTCCATGGGGGGATAAACTGTAACACCGACAACAAGTTTGCCGGAATCCTTTATTCTTGCAAGGTCGCTTGTTTCTCCACCGCATGATACAAGCGCGGTAACAAGCATTACAACCGTCAAAAGTAATGCAAAAAATCTTTTCATTTTTGATTTTCTCCGTTCAAATATGTAATTAAGCAGTGCTTTAATTTGCTAAAGCATATTTATAATAGCATTTTTTTGGTAATTTGTCAATGCGTTTTAGAAAAAATATTAATATATAAATGATTTATATATAATATAAAAAAATAAAGTGAGGAATAAGCTCACGGAAAATTAATTTTGTGATGATTAGACTCCATCTCTCACTATTTTGTTACTCCAAAATAGAACGTGATGTTCAAGAGCCCAGCATAGAACAACTTCGCCGCATTTGCCAGATTCTTAATCTTGACCCTCATTACCTTTTGAATCTTGGAGATTTTTCTTCTATAACACAAGATGATATAAAGCTTTTAAAGGATATAAAAACATTTATAAAAGAACATAGAACATAAAAATAGCAGAGCGGTAAGCCCTGCTGTTTTCTCTTGAATTGGATTTGAACTTCGCGACCTACCAAAACGTTCGCATAGGCGTCGTTTATCGCCTCGGTACACTCGTCTCTGCCGACTTCTTGCTCGGCAGTGTCAACCGTCGAAAAAACGATTATCAATCGTTTTTCCTTAGGTTGCAGGTTACTCGCCCGAACCCCGAAGGGACACGCTCATAGAGCGTAAGTCGCGAGGTTCAACCACACACGCAAACCAAAAAGGAAAGGGCTATAAAAAAGATATTTTCGGGAAAGTGCTTACGGGATTTGAACCTTAGCGCCTAATATTTACTTGATTTCTTCGCGAGTACCGTCATTATGAACTATGGTAACGAAAAATCTATCTGAATATTTATCGCTATAGGCGTGTTTCGTTTCCCTGAAAACTTCAATAATTCCTTGCCATTCTTCGTGATATTTTTTTGATATTACTTCTGAATTGTATATTTCAATGATTGAAATATCTCCCAACATATCTGTCAGACAATCCCATAGAGCATCAAGATTTCCTCCGTAATAATCAGGAAACTCTAAATCGCGTTTCAGGACTTCGTGAATCTCGATATAGTATTCAACATTTCTAAAATCTACTTTATATCTGTACGTATCTAACATAAATTCACCTCACTTTACCAATTCATAAAAGGTTTGTGCATGATCAAAACTTACAAATATCAATCCATCGTTAGAGTATAGAATTCTTTTGCTGTTTCTGTACCCATTAACAAAGTCGAAATCTGCTTCACGCCAAACTCTACCGAGTTTACTGGGGAGCAAGCCTCTTTTATTTTCGTAGATATTACCGCCTATCATTTTTCCAGGTAACACCTCGTGCAAGTTTGCTTTTTTGCTCCTCCAACCAGCTGCTATAGCTTCTTCTTTAGTCACATAATAATCCGGCAATCTATTACGATATAACAGCCACGCATCAGCACCATCAAAACCTTTATCGGTTGCAGTTCCTACCTCTTTTGTTCGCATTGGTATAACAGAGCATCTACAATACAAATGCTCCGGTTGGTAACGCTTTGCACTAAAGTTGTATATTTTACCGTGGTTTTTGCGGCAATCCTCACAAGTTTTAATATCGAGATATATTGCTTGCCAGTTTTTCCATTGTTTGCTATTCCCCTCTAAATACAAATCGGGGATAATTGTCATTTCACTCATTGTACCTCCTCAATTATACATCAAAAATAAAAAGTTGTCAAATCGATTTGCACTATTATTATAACATATATTTTTGCGCTTGTAAGTATAGTTGGGTTCCAAAAAAATCATAGTTTTATATAATTTTTGTGCGTAATGAACAAATTATTTTATTTCTGCACGAGTTCCATCATTATGAACTAATATCACGATAAATGAATTTGAATACTTATCATTGTATGCATGCTTAGCCTTTTTAAAAATTCTGAC
>JAZSGJ010000006.1:0-11079 GCA_045532675.1 Eubacteriales bacterium
AAAAGAAAAAGCGGATGTTCTTTACCGAAAGGTATTGAGCATCCGCTTGCTTTGTTGTATAATCAAATCGCCAAACCCAACCATACAGAAAGCAAGATAATTATACATTAATGAGAGACAGAAATCAAGTAGTTTTGCCATTAAATTTAGGAATTTGTATTCCCGAAGGTGATTTTGTATTCAAAGCAGCGAAAATATGCTGGGATTTAGACTACACAGAGCTATTTAATACGTATCTTTGCAGTTGGAGAAAAGTAAATCCAATTACAATATTTGAACTCATCGTTTATGGGTACATCAAGCATCTGTATTCCGGCAGAGAAATATCCAGAGCCTGCAAAACGGATATTCGCTTTATGTGGCTTTTAAACGGCGAGCCTGCACCAAGTCACGCAACCAATTCAAGATTTGAAGATTTTTCGATCCTCTTTTTGTCATACTCTTTTGCCTCTTTTCGGGGCTTTTTTATTTATCTCATGCATTTTATTCAACGCATAGAAAATGAGCTGTCTCAAATGCTCTCAATTTTGCATTTGAGACAGCCACTTTGAAAATTATTTTTCCGTTACCATTTCGTTAAATGGTTTACGCTTTTTGGGGCGGCGGAGGTCATCCTGCTTTGGATAGCCAACCGTCACAACGAGACGGACTGGATTTTCAAGTTCGCAAATTTCGCGTATTTTATCATCATCAAACCAACCGAGGATACAGCTTCCGAGTCCCTGCACTGCTGCTTCCGCTGTCAGATACGCCGCACAAATTCCGATATCAATTGAGCGGTAATCATTTTTATTAAGCTTCGCGCCAAGCGCCGCTGTGGGAACGTATGACTCCTCGGATATAACTATCAAAACCGGAGCGTCTATCGCAAATTTATTAATTCCGACTCCCATAGTCGCTTTTGCGACAGCCGCGGCTACTTCACCCTTGCAAACGGTGAAATGATAAGGTTGTCCGTTGCAAGCCGACGGAGCAAGAATTGCCGACTCAAGTATCGCTTTTATTTTTTCGTTTTCGACAATTTTTGTCGAGTCATAGCTTCTGCATGACTGACGGTTTTCAGCAATTTCTCTGAAATTCATAGGAACCTCCAAATAATATTTTTGTTTATTCTGCCCTGCTTTATTTTAATATTATAAATTATTTTGCCTTTTATATTCAAGAAATTCTTCGTAAGCACATTTACGGTCTATAAACCCATCCGGTCTTATCTCAATGATTCTGTTAGCTACCGTATTCACTATTTCATAGTCGTGAGACGAGAACAGAATATTGCCTTTGAAGTTCTGCATACCGTGGTTAACGGCAGTTATCGACTCAAGGTCAAGATGGTCTGTCGGCTGGTCAATAATAAGCATATTAGCGCCGAACATCATCATTCGTGAGAACATACATCTTACCTTTTCTCCTCCAGAAAGGACGTTGACGGGTTTGAAGACTGCTTCATTCGAGAAGAGCATTTTACCGAGAAATCCTCTGAGATATGACTCTGTTTGATCCTTTGAATACTGACGCATCCAGTCAAGAATGGACTCATTATGACCATCAAAATAAGGTGAATTATCATGTGGAAAATAAGACGTTGTTATTGAAATTCCGATGTCATATTTACCCGAGTCGGCTTCTTCTTCCCCATTCAAGATTTTAAAAAGATGTGTTATCGCCATCTCATTTCCAACGAAGGCAATTTTGTCATCCTTGTAAACGTGGAAGGATAGGTCCTTGAAAAGTATATTTCCGTCTATGGATTTGCTTAACCCTTCTACGTGCAGAATCTCCTTTCCGGGTTCCCTGTCCATTTCAAATCCAATGAACGGATATCTTCTCGACGATGCAGGAAGCTCCTCAATTGTGAGCTTATCAAGAAGCTTTCTACGTGAGGTTGCCTGCCTTGATTTTGACTTGTTGGCGGAAAACCTTGAAATAAAGCTTTGAAGCTCCGCAATTTTTTCCTCGTTCTTCTTATTCTGCATTTTTATCATACGCTGAATAAGCTGGCTTGACTCATACCAAAACTCGTAGTTACCTACGTACATTTTTATTCCGTTATAATCTATATCAACAATATTGGTGCAAACGTCGTTTAGGAAATGTCTGTCATGCGAAACGACAAGCACTGTTCCAAAATAATCCGCAAGAAAATCCTCAAGCCACATAACAGCATCTATATCAAGACCATTTGTAGGCTCGTCAAGAAGAATTATATCTGGGTTTCCAAACAATGCCTGCGCAAGAAGCACCTTAACCTTTTCACTTTCCTTTAATGAGGACATAGTCATATAAAGCGTGTCATCTGTCATTCCGAGACCTTGTATGAGCTTTGACGCGTCTGATTCTGCTTCCCAGCCGTTAAGCTCGGCAAATTCTGCTTCAAGCTCGGATGCTCTTATTCCGTCCTCGTCGCTGAAATCCTCTTTCGCGTAAAGAGCGTCCTTTTCCTTCATGATCTCGTAGAGGCGTTGATTACCCATTATAACCGTATCAAGGACTGTATATTCCTCATACGCAAAGTGGTTTTGTTTAAGTACCGACATGCGCACGTCTGCAGGAATATGTACTTCTCCCTTTGTAGGTTCAAGCTCACCGCATAAAATTCTGAGAAACGTGGATTTTCCTGCTCCGTTCGCGCCTATTATACCGTAACAGTTGCCCGGGGTGAACTTCAAATCAACGTCTTTAAAAAGAAGCTGTCCACCGAAATTAAAGCTTAAATTAGATACGTTTATCATTTTTAAATCCTTTTAAATACTTCCCTTATATTTTCAATAATATATGTTGGCTTCGTCTCGCTTGACTCCGCGTCAGCTAGAGTTCCCTCACCCGAAAGAACGAATATCGTGTCAACACCAGCGTTATAACCCGATGCTATATCGGTATACACTCTGTCGCCTATCATAACGGTTTCGTCCTTTTCGTAACCGTACTTTTCCATTGCTAAAAGAAGCATCTCAGGCTTTGGCTTTCCGATAAACAGAGGTTTTCTTCCCGTAGCGTGCTCAAGCATTTCTGCAAAGCTTCCGCAATCGGGTACATAGCCGTAAGATGTTGGGCAAACCCAATCTGGATTTGTTGCGATATATTCTACTCCCTTACCAAGAAGTATACACGCATCGTCAAGTTTTTTAAAGGTAAGCTCGGTATCGTTTGAGATAACAAGACCGAAAATATCATCTTCAAGCTCTGTCGTTATGTTTACTCCCGAGCTTTTGAGCTGCTCCGTAAAGGACTTTGTGCCCATGGAATAAAACTTTTTGCCGGGGTGGTTTGAGTTCAGATAAAGAACCGTTGCATCAGTTGACGTAAGAAAATCGTCGGCACATGCAGGGATTCCAAGCTTCTCAAGCTTTTTAACGTATGCATCAACGCTTTTTGAAGAATTGTTCGTTACAAAAAGATATTTTCCGCCCTTACTCTTAACTTTATCAAGAAAATCAAGGGTTCCGTCAAACAAATCATTATCAAGATATATCGTTCCGTCCATATCAAGCAGGAAAAACTTTTTTCCGGAAAGCGTTTTCATCTTTATTTCCTTTCAAAAAGGGGTACTCAAGCAGGCACCCCTTAAATTATTTTATTTAATCTTCCGGATAACCGTCGGGATTCATTCTTTGCCAACGCGCAGAATCCTCGCACATTTTTTCAAGTCCGCGCTCAGCCTTCCAATCAAGAACCTCGTATGCTTTTGTAGGATCTGCGTAACACTCCGCTATATCACCGGGGCGGCGCGGAGCTATTTTGTATTTAACTGGACTTCCCCAGACCTTGCCGAATGCATCAACCATCTGAAGAACAGAATATCCGTTTCCGGTTCCTACGTTAATATAATCAATTCCCTTCATTCTTCCGGTATAATCGATTGCTTTAAGATGCGCAAGCGACAAATCAACAACGTGGATATAATCGCGCACACCCGTTCCGTCAGGCGTATTATAATCATTTCCGAAAACGCTGAGGCATTCAAGCTTTCCAGCCGCAACCTTTGCAATGTAAGGAAGAAGATTGTTGGGTATTCCGCGCGGATCTTCACCAATGAGTCCCGATTCATGAGCACCGATAGGATTAAAATAGCGAAGAACACAAACCGAAAGTTCGGGATAAGCAACGGTGCAATCCTTGAGGATACGCTCAATCATGAGCTTAGTCTCGCCGTACGGATTCGTTGTTGAAAGCGAAAAATCTTCTTTAATCGGAACTGTTTTAGGAAGACCGTAAACAGTAGCAGATGAAGAAAATACTATTCTGTATACTTTATGCTTTATCATAGAAGAAAGAAGATTGAAAGTACCTGTCAAATTGTTATGATAATATTTGAGAGGAAGCGAGCAGGATTCGCCAACCGCCTTAAGACCTGCAAAATGAATAACGGATTCAATCTCGGGATACAAGGCAAACACTTTTTCGAGCGCCTCTTCATCAAGAAGATCGCACTTTATAAATTCAGGGCGTTTACCCGTTATCTTCTCGATTCTGTCCAGAACGCACTCCTTACTGTTAGAAAGGTTATCAATAATTACTACCTCTTCGCCTCTCTTTATTAATTCAACGACGGTATGCGAACCGATATAACCCGTGCCGCCTGTTACAAGTATTGACATAAAAAATCTCCTTCTGTATATTTAAATACAAATTTAAAACAAAAAAGAGTAGCCTAACCACTCTTTTTTTGATAATATTAGTCAGCGTAAACGCTAACCTGCTTCTTGCCGCCGGAAATGTGCTCAAACTTAACTTTTCCGTCTACAAGTGCAAAGAGAGTATCGTCTGTACCGATACCTACGTTCTTACCGGGATGAATTTTCGTTCCGCGCTGTCTGACAAGAATATTACCAGCGGTAACAACCTGTCCGTCTGCTCTTTTAACACCAAGACGCTTGGACTCGGAATCACGGCCGTTCTTTGTAGAACCAACACCCTTTTTATGAGCGAAGAACTGTAAACTAAGCTTTAACATTTCATGTACCTCCATAATTATTGTGGCTTGTAGCCCCCTCTGATTTGCTTAAATCTCTTTTTCAATTTCCCTTACGTCGAGAAATTCATAATAATCCTCGACAAGATCCATGAGCTGAAAGAAATAAGCCTGTATAAGACCCGAAATTGCATATTGCTTTTTTTCATCACTCTCATATTTCGGGAGCGCTGATTTGGCAATTACACGGATATCTGTTGTTTTTTCATCAATTGTATAATCTACGTTCGACGCGTAAGAAATCTCAATTGCATTGATAAGAAGCATAGTCATACTTGAAAGCGCTGCGCAAAGAACATCGTCTCCCGACTCGCCATATCCTGTATGCCCCTGTTCTTCAAATCCGTAATAAAATCCACCGGTCTTATAAAAAGTAATTGTTGTCATTTAAATTCAAGCCTCGATTTTTTCGATCTGAATCTTAGTATAGTCCTGACGATGACCGATCTTCTTCTTCTCGTTCTTCTTGGACTTGTACTTGATAACGTCTATCTTCTTAGACTTACCATTCTTAACAACAGTTGCAACAACAGTTGCGCCTTCTACTTTAGGGGTACCAACAGTAAAAGTCTCACCGCATACAGCAAGAACGTTATCAAATGTAACCTTCTCACCCTCTGCAACGCCAAGCTTCTCAACGAAGATAACGTCACCTTCAGCAACCTTGTACTGCTTTCCACCTGTTACGAAAATAGCGAACATGAAAAGCACCTCACTTTCGTGTGTAATCGCTATCATAGGCGTGTATAAACACTTTATGAGCCTATAAATAAGCGTCATATTATTTTATCACTTCTTTAATAAAATGTCAATAGTTTTTTTGTGATTTTTACAAAAACTCGCTGATTTTTTTATCTTTTATCTCGTTTATGTCATACGGAGTGGTCTGATATACGAAATAATTAAGCCAGTTTGTAAATAAAAGTGTTGCGTGAGCGCGCCACGTAAGAAGCGGCTCCTTCGTGTCATCGTCATTCGGGAAATAGTTTTCGGGAACCTTAGGAGAAATACCTGCGTTCTTATCACGCACGTACTCTTTTTTCAGCGTATTAGCGTCATATTCAGAGTGACCGGTTATAAATATCTGCTTACCGCCTCTTGTCGTTACAGTGTAAACGCCCGCCACCTCAGACGATGAGACTATTCTGAGCTCGGGAACGGCCTCTATTTCTTCACGCTTTACCGTAGTATAACGTGAATGGGGTACGTAAAACACGTCGTCAAATCCTCTGAACAGTATTGAACGCTTATAGTCAACCGTGTGTGCGTAAACACCGGACAGCTTTTCCTCAAGCATATATTTCTTAATTCCAAAATGATAATACATTCCTGCCTGCGCGCCCCAGCAGATATGAAGCGTACTGTGAACGTGTGTTTTTGTCCACTCCATTATCTCCTTGAGCTCTTCCCAGTACACTACTTCCTCAAACTCCATTTTCTCAACAGGAGCACCGGTTATTATCATTCCGTCAAAGTATCTGTCCTTAACATCCTTAAATTCTTTATAGAAAGCAAGAAGATGCTCTTCCGATATATTCTTGGAATGATAAGAGCTCGTGTGTATAAGCTCAATTTCAACCTGAAGCGGAGTATTTCCAAGCAAACGCGAAAGCTGTGTTTCGGTGTCTATTTTCGTAGGCATAAGATTGAGTATAAGAATCTTAAGAGGACGAATGTCCTGTGTAATAGCTCTCGTCTCGGTCATAACGAAAATGTTTTCACACTCTAACGTTTTGACCGCAGGGAGCTCGTTTGGAATTTTTATAGGCATAAAACACTTTCCTTTCTAATTTTATAAATATTATATAGCCGAAAGCGCCTCGTTAATATCTTCTATAAGATCGTCAACGTTTTCAATTCCGCATGAGTAGCGAATAAGGTCGGGAGATACTCCCGCTGCAACTAATTCCTCGTCATTCATCTGGCGGTGCGTTGCGCTTGCGGGATGAAGACAACATGTGCGCGCATCGGCAACGTGCGTCTCTATTGCACCAAGCTTCAAATTTTTCATAAACTTTTCTGCCGCAATTCTTCCGCCATTTACGCCAAAACTTACGACGCCGCAAGAACCTTCGGGAAGATATTTGCAAGCGAGATCATAATCCGAATCACCTTCAAGATTAGGATACTTAACCCAAGAAACCATAGGATGCGATTTTAAGAATTTTGCAATTGCCATTGCGTTTTCGCAGTGGCGCTTCATTCTTACGTGCAGACTCTCAAGACCTAGTCCGAGCAAAAACGCGCTCTGAGGAGACTGTGTGCAACCGAAGTCACGCATGAGCTGAGCCGTCGCCTTCGTAATAAACGCGCCCTCCAAACCAAACTTTTCTACGTACGTTATACCGTGGTAGCTTTCATCGGGAGTGCAAAGACCGGGGAATTTACCCGATGCCTTCCAATCAAATTTACCGGAATCAACTATACAACCGCCGACAGCGCTTCCGTGACCATCCATATATTTAGTCGTGGAATGAGTAACTATATCTGCTCCCCACTCGAAAGGACGACAGTTGATGGGAGTCGCAAAAGTATTGTCTATAATAAGAGGAACACCGTGGCTATGCGCCGCTTTCGCAAACTTCTCTATATCAAGAACTTTGAGTGCGGGGTTAGCTATTGTTTCACCGAATACAGCTTTCGTTTCCGGTCTGAATGCTGCTTCAAGTTCCTCTTCTGAGCAATCAGGGGAAACAAATGTGAAGTTAACTCCCATGCGTTTCATAGTTACGGCAAAAAGATTATACGATCCACCGTATATAGCGCTAGACGATATCACGTGATCTCCTGCAGATGCAATATTGAATACTGCAAAAAAGTTTGCTGCCTGTCCCGATGAAGCAAGCATTGCCGCACTTCCCCCCTCAAGCTCGCATATTCTCGCAGCTACAGTGTCACAGGTCGGGTTCTGGAGTCTTGAATAAAAATATCCCGAAGCCTCAAGGTCAAAAAGCTTTCCCATATCTTCGCTTGTTGAATATTTAAAGGTTGTGCTTTGAACAATAGGAATCTGACGGGGTTCACCGTTACCGGGAGTATATCCCCCTTGAACACACTTGGTTTCGATTCTTGTTTTTTTCATATATGTTTTCCCTTTCATTTGTTTACGTATAAAATAAAAAAAGTCTCGTCCCATAAAAATGAGACGAACGACTCAAAATGTCATCCGCGGTACCACTCAAATTGTGCTTACGCACCACTCAAAGCCTAACAGCTCTCACGCTGATAACGCTGCGTCTGCGTGTTGCCCTTACAACGAATGCTCGAACAACCTGCTCGGGAGCCATAAGCTATCCGACACCTCAATACCGCCTCACACCTGTCGCGGCTCTCTGTAATTGTTCCTTCGGCTCTCTCTCCGTCTTCGCTTTTCTATGATTTTATCATAATTATATCAATTTGTCAAGATATTTTTTAAAACGGGACTAAAAAGTCCCGTTTAAATCATTCGCAGTCTTTGCTGTCGCAATCCTCGCAATCGCCATCGCAAATTTCAATCTCACCAATCTTTTCTCCGCATGCGGGACAAACCAGTGAGTCGGGATCAAGAGAATCGTCAAAGCAAACACTTTCGCCGCAGCTCGGGCACTCAAGCTCGTAATACTCTGAATCGTCTTCCTCTTCGTAACCCTCATCAACGTTAAGGTCATTGTAATCGTCATCTTCCTCATCGGTCATGTAAAGATCTTCTTCAACCGCTCCAAGATCCTCATCAATTTCTTCGATATAATCGCGAAGCTCTGCATTGTCAGCCTCAAGCTCAGAAATTTTCTTAGCCATTTTTGAAATAAGATCAAGCATCTCTTCCATAATCTTGATTTCCTTGGAATCCTTATTCAAATCAGCAAAATCAAAACAACCTTTTAAATATGCCGCTTTTTCGTTGATATTCATTTTAACACCTCATTTAAATTTAATATTACGAAACGCTCTCCCAAAACATGAGGGAGAGCGTTAAACAATTATGCTCTTTCGAGATATTCTCCGGTTCTTGTATCAACTCTGAGAACATCACCCTCGTTGATGAAAATCGGAACCTTAATTACTGCGCCGGTCTCAAGAGTTGCGGGCTTAGTAACGTTAGTAGCCGTATCGCCGCGAACACCTGGCTCGGTCTCTGTAACTGCAAGCTCAACAAATGTGGGGGGCTCTACCGAGAAAACCTTTCCCTTAAAGGAAACGATCTTGCACATCATTTCTTCTTTAACGAACTTGAAGTTATCACCAACTGTGTCGTGTGAAATCAATGTCTCTTCCCATGTTTCAGTATCCATGAAGTGATAAAGATCACCGTCATCATAAGAATACTGCAAATCTTTTCTTTCGATTACAGCATTCTCAAATTTTGCCGTAGGGTTAAAGGACTGCTCACGAATAGTTCCGGTCATTACATCCTTATACTTAGTTCTTACGAACGCTGCGCCCTTACCGGGCTTAACGTGCTGAAACTCAATTACCTGATATACCTTACCTTCCATCTCAAAGGTAACACCGTTTTTAAAATCACCTGCTGTTAACATTACATTATTCCTTTTCTTGACGATATGTTGAAATTATGGATGCAAGCCGTCAAAAATGCACCACTCAAAAGTATCCTATTTTATTGTACTATAATTTTGTCTTTTTTTCAATAGGTTAAAGCAATATTTTTTTATTTTTTTTATTTTTTTACATAATTTCTATAAGTTCCTTGGTAGAATGCGTAAAATTATATATTCCATCCTTTTCGATAGCGACCATATCTTCAATTCTGCATCCGTATTTTCCGAAAATATATATTCCGGGTTCAACCGTAAAAATTTCACCGACTCTCATTTTTTCACCAAACCATTTTTTTGATAGTGCGGGACTTTCATGAATATAAAGACCTATTGAATGACCAAGAGAATGACCGAACGCTCCTTTATACTCTTCATTCGAGTCGATTATATCACGCGCAATTTTATCAGCCTCACCCATATCAGCCGCCTCACGCAAATATTCAATTGCCGAGAGCTGCGCATTCAGTACCGTATTATATAGCTTCTTCATATCCGCATCGGCTTTACCTATAACAACAGTTCTTGTCATATCAGAGCAATATCCTTTGTACTTTGCTCCGTAATCCATAGTTAAAAAACCATTCTTAAGCTTTACGTTTCTCGGTGTGCCGTGAGGAAGTGCCGAAGCATCACCCGAAACGGCAATGGTATCAAAAGCGCATGAATCCGCACCGTATCTTCTCATTACGTATTCTAGCTCAGCAGCAACCTCTATTTCCGTCATAGACGGGGTCAAAATGTTAAGAATATGAGAAAACGCCTTATCTGTAATATCCTGGGCCTTCTGCATAATTTCGATTTCTTCAGGTGTTTTTATCTTACGAAACTCCTCAACCATATTCCCGATATTTACAAACTCAATGCTTTCAATTTTTTCTTTATAGCTTACAAACGTATTATACGATATAGAGGCTCCTTCAAATCCTATTGTTTTACATGAGTCACTTTCCAGAATATCCGAAATATATTCAAATCTTTTTTCGGGCATAACGATATTATACGCTTTATCTGCTTCTTTTTCTGCCATTTCATAATAACGGAAATCGGTAATTAATTCCGCATGACCTTGAGTTATAAGTAAAAGTCCGTCTGTAAAGGCAAAATCTGAAAGGTATCGCTGATTTAGCTCGTCAAGAATAATAACAGCGTCAATTCCCTTTTCATTAAGTTTATCTCTTAATCTTTCAAGCTTTGTCATTTTTCAACTCCTCGTAGTACCTTTTCATTGCAAAAGCATCATCCGATTGAGTTCCCGCTGATTCGCTTATAATAGTCGGACACAGCGAGTTTTTCACAATAGCTTCGATAAGCGGCTCGAATTCCGGGCCGTAAACCGTATCTTCAAAGGTAAGATGCTTCTTTTCTCCCGCTGCAGTCCATTCTATTTTTGAAAAATGGCAGTGTAAATTTGTTGCAGCCTCAGCGCCGAGAGCTCTATCAATTCTGTCAAAAACTCGAAGGTAATCGTCAGACGTTTTGAAAACACCGCCGCATTCACGCGCGTTCATGTGACCGAAATCTACAACCGGAACAAAGGCTGAATCAATTCGAAGTCGGAGGCCAAGCGGT
>JAZSGJ010000088.1:0-31249 GCA_045532675.1 Eubacteriales bacterium
TATTTCCGATAAGTATGACCTTGTTGAAACTTGCCATAATTCCGCCTCTTTAAACTTGATTTTATGCTTCTGTTGTTTCTTTAACTTCAGCTACAGCTTCAGCTTCTGTCTCGCTTGCAGCGGGTTCAGCTTTAGCTACAGACTTTTCGCACTTCGTTGTAGTCATGTAACGAAGGATACCTTCAGTAATGCCGAACTGACGCTCAAGCTCCTGAGGGAAGTCTGCATTGCTCTTAAAGGAAACGAGAACGTAATATCCATCAGTTACGTAATTGATAGGATATGCGAATCTGCGCTTGCCCCACTCGTTAACGTCAACGTCTGTTGCGTTTTCCTTAACGAGATTTACGAACTTCTCAACGAGAGCCTTGCAATCATCTTCTGCAAGATTGCCGCTTACAGCGAAGAGAGTTTCATAAGAACAAATTTTCTTTTCCATCTGAAATACACCTCCTTATGGTCTTTAAGGCCGTCAACCGACGGCAAGGGGCGTCGGGAAAAACCCGAACCGATATAATATTCTATCACAAATCTGTTTTTTTGTCAATAGTTTTTAAGAATATATTTTATGAAATGGATAAAATGGTAAAAACGCAGTTGTTTCAAGTTTTCTATTGCTTTTTTTTGTCGTTTGTGTTAAAATAAAATAACTGTTAGCTATTGGAGAACACTATGAGAGCTGTAAAAGAAAAGGCAAATGCAAAAATAAATCTGTATCTTGACGTTATATCAAAGCGTGAGGATGGATTTCACGATATAAAAACCGTCATGCATTCCGTATCCCTATCCGATGAGGTAACCATTATATATTCACCGTCAAAAACTCAAAATATAAGAGTTTCGTTAAGAGGAAACCGATTTTTGCCGACAGATGATAAGAATCTTGCTTATAAAGCAGCAAAACTTTACCTTGATTCTGCCGCAAAGGGCGCAAATATAGATATAATTCTCGATAAGCATATTCCAATTGCTGCGGGACTTGCGGGTGGGTCGAGCGATGCGGCAGCTACCCTTAGGGCTATGAATAAAATATTCGGTAAAATGTTCTCTGACAAAGCGCTCTTTAAGATGGCAGAGAATATTGGCAGTGACGTTCCTTATTGTCTTTACGGAAAAACGGCTCTTTGCGAGGGCAGAGGTGAGATTATAACAAAATTGCCGGACAACTTAAAGCTTAACGTTGTTATTGCGATCGCAAACGAGCATGTAACAACGCCGGCGGCGTATTCTGAACTTGACGGACTTTATTCTTCTTTTGACGGAAGTGTTGAAACGGGCGGGGACGAGAATTTCGAATCACTTATGCAGTCCTTGGCAAACGGTAATCTCAGCTGCCAAAATTTGTTTAATGTATTTGAGTCAGCGGTTTTGCCTAAATGTCCGGGTGCATCTTTAATTAAAAACAAACTTATTCAACTTGGTGCTGAAGCCGCGCTCATGAGCGGAAGCGGTCCAAGTGTATTCGGTTTGTTTGAAAATGAAAACACAGCGCAAAAAGCCGTAAAGTCTTTGCAAGATGAAAATATAAATGCGTATTTTGCAAAATCAGTTTGATTTTATATGCTATTTGAAGGTATTCGATTTTCGGATACCTTTTTTCACAAAATGAGGGATAAAAAAGATTGACAATTTATGATTTTTATGCTATAATTTATTGATACTGTTTTTATAGTGAAAGGAGAAGTGTAAAGTGCCGTTTGACAAAGATGAATTTTGGGATATCGATAAACTGCTTCCTAAGAAAAAAAGCACCTTGTCTCCTTTTTCTACGAAAGAAAAAACAGTTGAATATAAAATTTCCGGAGAAGAAAATAAGGATAACACAGAGACGGCTCTTACCTCGGTAAAGGCAGAGCAGATAAAAGAAGAAAAGAATGATGCCGTTTACGTATTCGACGAAGGATTTATTAAGAAAGTAACGATAAAGCGCTTTGTGGATAAGTATGATTTTTATGGAAATTTCCGCAAAGCAGCTCTTGTCTATTATGATTTCAAAACTCCCAAATGCGAGTTTGTTTCTTTCTTTTCGTATATGCCTCAATATACACAGTTTAACCCTCAGCAGAAGAACTTTTATTTTTATTGGAGAGACTGTGTAAGACGAGGAAAATATATAAAGACAGACTATTCGTATTTTTATCTTTATATTTATGAAATACTAAATTTGCCCGATAAAATATCCGCGAAATACGGACTTTCTATGCTTACAACTCTTTGGAAAGTATACCGTTCCGATCTTCCGAATATTGATTCTAACATGTCACTCTGGGTTCAGGATTATTGCCTTGTTTACAATCTTCCGTGTCCGATGGATGAAATAGGAGAATTTATATTTGACGTTATCGGTGCTTCGGAATTTAAAGAATTTTATCTTTGTAACGCAAATTCGATGGGCATTGAAGGAGTGAGTGCACTTGTCGCATATCTTTCGGATTATGATTGGAGAAAAGGAAAATACGCAGGCGGAGATAACCGAAAGGTATATTCAAAACATCTGATAGGAGCAATGGGCTTGCTGATAGATAAACTTTGGCAAAGCGGACAGCTTTTCAGCACAGACTGTGAAGTGGCTAAGATATCGAGAAGCGCGTTCAGAAATTCCTTATGTACTCATAGCGTCAAATGCAGACTTGAAATAGAGTATATTCCTCTTGCTAAGGCGGAATCGGTTAGAAATTCATTTACTTCAGCGCTAAAATATACCGAAAACAAGCTTCGTGCACTGCTTGGGGTGAAGAGCAGACTTGCTCTTAAAGAGCTTCCCGATGAATACAAAGCTATTATAGATGCTTACTTTAGTGATATATTTGAGAAGGCTCAAAGGGAACACGAAAAGGCATCTATGCCAGAATATGAAAAGCTTTACGAAGCAGAATCGGGTGAACTTTCATTTTCAGGGGCCGATGAGATTGAACGTGCATCATGGTCGACTACGGCAAGGTTGATTGTTGAAGAAGATGAGCCTGTTGTGGACGAGTTACCAAGATCTCAGATCCTGCAAACATTATCTACCGATAGTGAAAATCACGGAAGTGTCGATTCCGATAATTATGGACTTTCTTATGAGGAAATTTTGTTTTTGAAGTATATTAAAGACGCGAATACAGCGGGAATTAGGGACATAGCGTCTAAAATAGGAATTGTTCCGAATGCTATCGTTGAAAAAATAAATGAGGTGTTTTGCGATGGATTCGGTGATATTATAATTGAAGGGGAAGAGCCCGAATTTAATATAATTGAAGATTATGAGGATGATATAAAAGAATGGCTTTCGAAACGAATGAAATAAAAGTACCCAAAAGAATATTGAATACGCTCATCGCGTCGCTTACTGCAGGCGTTGTTCCGAGAAGCGGAGCGCCGTATATTGCAATAGGCAGGAAAGAAGAAATAAATTCCTTGCTTGATAATCTTGATACAGTTGCGGAGGGTGGCTCTGTAACACGATTTCTTATAGGAAGATACGGAAGCGGAAAAAGCTTTTTAATTCAGCTTATACGCGGATATGCTCTTGATCGTGGATTTATTTGCGCGGATGCGGATTTGTCTCCGGAACGCAGACTGACGGGTGGAACAGGAGCGGGTCTTGCTACTTATAAAGAGCTTATGATAAATATAGCGAGCAAGTCTTCGCCGGAGGGCGGTGCATTACCAACCGTTCTTTCAAGACATCTGACAAAGCTTCAAACAGACTTAATATCGGAAGGAATTATGCCTGATAGCGATAAATTTGAGGAAGAAGTAAAAAAACGTGTTTTCCTCACTCTTTCTGAGCTTGAAGGAGACGTTGGCGGTTTTGATTTTGCGAGAGTTCTCGGTGAATATTACATGGCATCAATTAAGGACGATACGGATAAAAAAAGCGCATGCTTACGTTGGCTCAGAGGAGAATTCGGAACCAAAACGGAAGCATCGAGTATGCTTGGATTCCGTGTCAGCACAGTCATAGATGATGATAACTGGTATAATTTTATAAAACTTTTTGCAGCTCTCACAGTTAAACTTGGTTATTGCGGATTGATACTTTTTATCGATGAATGCGTCAATCTTTATAAGATACCAAACAGAATTTCAAGAGAAACAAATTACGAAAAAATACTGACAATTTTCAACGATACGCTTCAGGGAAAAGCAAGAAATCTTGGCGTTATATTCGGTGGAACTCCACAGTTCCTTGAAGATACAAGACGAGGTCTTTTCAGCTATGATGCTCTTAAAAGCCGTCTTGCTGATTCAAGGTATTCGGATATGGGATATCAAAATCTTTCATCCCCTGTAATAAGACTTCGCAGGTTGTCGGATAATGAGCTTTTAGCTCTTGTAAAACGTTTGACAAAGCTTTACGCGCAACGTGAGGGAACCGACGTTCCGCTTGTTTCGGACAGAGAAATAGAGATGTTTATGAATTATGCGCTATCAAAAGCCGGCTCTGAGGAAATGATAACACCGAGAGAGATTATAAGAGATTTTCTTACGCTTCTTAATATTCTCAAAGACAATCCGAATGCAACGTTTGATTCGCTTGTTAAGAATATTGAGTTTTCCAAGAAAGAAGAAGCTGAACCCGCTTCGGAAAACTTTGTAATTACAGCCAAAAACAAAGTGAGTTTGTTTGATATTGACATTTAATTGGCGGCAGAAAGGAGATTGGCGTGACAAGCGCAGATAGAATATTTGCAAGATTTCCCGATTTTATTAAAGAGTATATATACGCTCACGGTTGGACAGAACTCAGAGAAATACAGCTTGAGGCTGCAAGAGTTATATTTGAAACCGAGTCAAATCTTCTACTTTCGTCGTCTACCGCATCGGGAAAAACTGAAGCCGCATTTTTTCCGATAATATCTGATATAGTGGAAAATCCACCGGAGGTTAAATCTATATCCGTTTTATATATAGCTCCACTGAAATCACTTATTAACGATCAGTTTTACAGGCTTGATGAGCTGCTTGATCTTTCCGGTATAACCGTCACTCATTGGCACGGAGACGTAGGCGCATCTCATAAATCAAAGCTACTGAAAAATCCTGAAGGCATTCTTCAGATAACTCCTGAATCTCTTGAATCAATGGTCATGAATCGATCGAACGATATTCCTCGTCTGTTTGCCGATTTAAGATATGTTGTAATTGATGAAATTCATGCTTTAATTGGCTCGGACAGAGGAAATCAAGTGATTTGTTTGCTTTCGCGTATAGCGCGTCTCATCGGTCATTCTCCACGAAGAATCGGACTAAGTGCTACTCTCGGAAGCATTGAGGTTGCGTCAGAGTGGCTTGGCGCAGGCAGCGAAAGACACACGGAAGCTCCTGTACCTCCAAGGGCACCTTTGAAATGGAGGCTCGGTCTGGAGCATTATTATATACAAAATCCAAATGAGGATCAAACCGCATCTCCTACGCTTTCAACAGCCGAGCAAAACGACAGGGGAGGAAAAGCAAAACTTGATCCTGGATACGAATTTTTGTATGATGCGGTTTATGGAAAAAAAGCTCTTGTTTTTTCAAATTCAAGGGAGGAAACGGAGTACGTAACAGCAACTCTCAGGCAGATTGCAAGAGCTCGAAGCGACGATGATATATTTCTTATCCATCACGGTAATCTTTCCGCGTCCTTACGTGAGGATGCCGAGCTTAAAATGAAGGATGACAGCGTTACAAGAGCCGTTACCTGCGCAACCGTTACAATGGAGCTTGGTATCGATATAGGAAGACTTGAGCGCGTTGCTCAAATCGGAGCGCCGACTACCGTTTCGGGATTTCTTCAACGGCTTGGCCGTTCGGGAAGACGCGGAACACCGCCCGAGATGATAATGGTATACAGAGAAGAGACTGCTCTACCAAACGCGCCGCTTCCCGAGATAATACCGTGGGATTTGCTTCGCGGAATAGGAATCATCGAGCTGTATTCCACCGAGCGGTTTATTGAGCCGCCTAAAGTTAAAAAAATGCCGCTTAGTCTTGCATTTCATCAAACACTCAGTATAAGCGCATCGTCCGGTGAACTGTCTGCAAAGGAGCTTGCGGGACGCGTGCTATCGCTTCCACCACTTTCAAAAATACCTAAGGAAGCATACAGAGAACTGCTTGTTTCAATGATAAATAACGATTATCTTGAAATGACCGAGGAGCGCAGAATAATAATCGGTCTTGCAGGTGAAAGAATAATTAATTCATATAAATTCTATGCTGTTTTTAAGGATAGCGAGGATTATACCGTGAGATGCGACAGTGAAGAAATCGGTACGATAACGACACCGCCGCCGGTGGGGGACAGATTTGCTCTTGCGGGACGCGTCTGGGAGGTTAAGGAAATTGATATGCCACGTAAGCTTTTATTTGTAAAAGCAGTTGAAGGCAAGATGGAAGTTTCCTGGCCCGGAGATAGCGGTGAAATTCATACAAAATTGCTTCTTGCAATGCGTGACGTTTTGTTTAACGGAAAAGAATACGCATTTCTTGGCGATAACGCTAAAGAAAGGCTTTCTAACGCAAGACGGGTTGCGAAAAATGCGGGAATGGATAATAATATGATTATTTTCCTTGGAGGGCAGAGTTACGTGCTTTTTCCGTGGCTTGGTACTTGTTCTTTCAGAACTCTCAGGCGTTTTATGCAAAAATACGCATCGGAGCTTGGTGTTTACGATATTCAAAGCCAAGGTTGCTGCTATATTACCTTTAAAGCAAAAGCAGACGCAGGGAACAACCTTATGTTCAATATACGTAATATTATTTCAAGAGACGGTCTTATAACCGAAAATCTTGTTGCGGGCGGAGAATGTCCCGTTTTTGAAAAATACGATGAATATATACCTCCGGACCTTCTGCGCTCGGCGTATGCCGCGGACAGACTGTCTGCCGGTGAGGTTATATTGAGGTTTGAATAAAATGATATACGATTTACTTGCGCCCTTTTATGACTCTGTAAACAGCGAGATAAATTATTCCGATTGGGCTGATTTTATCGAGGAAATCATTGCCCGAGAATATCGCGGTGATGAGAGAGCAGAGCTTGTGCTTGACCTTGGATGCGGAACGGGAAAAATGACGTTTGAGCTTGCCCGCCGCGGTTATGATATGACAGGCGTTGATTATTCATACGATATGCTGGATATAGCAAGAAACGAATCCGAAAGGCTTGGATTTGGTGATAAAATTCTTTGGTTATGCCAAAACATGTGTGATTTTGAGCTTTACGGAACTGTTGACGTTACTGTGTCATGCCTTGATTGCGTTAATCATCTGACAGATAAAAAATCACTTGATAAGTGCTTTGATCTTGTGCATAATTATCTCGTTCCCGGAGGACTCTTCGTTTTCGATATAAACGGAAAACACAAATTTGAAAATGTGTATGCGGATAATTCATTCGTTATTGAAGAGGATGGATATATGTGCATTTGGCAGAACGATTATAATTCAAGACGAGGTATATGTGATTTTTATATCACTGTGTTCCGAGAGGATGAGGACGGGAAGTATTGCCGCTACGACGAAATGCAAAGTGAAAAAATGTATACTTTAAAAAGCATTGCGGAAAGCCTCAAAAAAAGCGGATTTGAATTAATCGGGGCATATAGTGATTATTCGTTTAATGCCGCAGCGGATAATGATGACAGAATATATATTGCCGCAAGGTGTATTAAATAAGGGAAAAGGATAATTTGTTATGGAAAAAAAGAATGTTAAATCAACAATTTTGCGTGGAATGACAAGAGACGGATCTGCAAGAATACTCGTTATAAATTCGACACAAATGGTAAATGATATGATATCCGCACATAAAACATCACCTACTGCAACTGCGGCACTTGGCAGAACGATAACTGCGGCTTCTATGGTTGGAACAATGTTGCCCGAAGATAAGGATACTGTTACCATGTCATTTTCCGGTAGCGGTGAAGCTGGTAAAATTATTGCCGTAGCGGATTACTTCGGAAATGTAAAAGGGTATATCCAGAATCCTCTTGTTAATCCGCCAAAGAAAGCTAACGGAAAGCTGGACGTTGGTGCGGCAGTTGGTTCGGGAACTCTATCTGTTGTTAAGGATGTTGGAGGAAAAGAACCTCAAATAGGAACGACCGAACTTGTTTCGGGAGAAATTGCTGAGGATATCGCATCGTATTTTGCAACGAGTGAGCAAATACCGACCCTTCTTTCACTCGGTGTTTTGGTTGACAAGGACTATTCTTGCCTTGCGGCAGGCGGTGTTCTGGTTCAGGTTATGCCTTTTCCCGATGACCAAACCGTTGATGTTATTGAAAGAAATGCGGCTGATTTATCAAATATATCACGTCTTATTGAGCTTGGACATGATAATAAATCACTTGCCGATATAGCAATGCGTGATATCCCATATGATATATTCGATACATTAGATGTTGCTTATAAGTGCGATTGTTCGGAAGACAGAATGCTTAAAAAAATAAAATCTCTCGGAGCTGATGAGATAAAATCCATGCTTTCGGAGCAAGAGGCAGAGGGGAAGCCGCGTGCGCTTACTGCAGTTTGCAGATTCTGTAATAGTGAATATACGTTTTCCGAAAAGGCACTTCTTTCATAAATCAATAAAATTCTCTCCTGCATAAACTGTAGGAGAGTTTTTATTATGAGAGGGTATATAATGCTTGGGATTGATAAATTTATATCTGAGAACGCAATTGGATTACATAAAAATTATCTTGAAAACTTAAAGCTTGAATATTCTATACTTGAAAAAAGTGTCCCGGGAATAAAAGAAATGAGTTTGCGCGATATAAAAAAATCAAGAAATTTGCGATACAAAGATGAAATACTGAAGACGAAGATTGACATTGAATGTCATAAGCTTTTCTTTTCTTCCTTTGGCAATGAGTTTCAGACGTCGGATTTAGTAAAAAAAGCATACGGCACAGAGGCATCTTTCAGGTATGAAATGTTTGCGGAGACAAAAGAATCGGGAATTGGCGGATTTTTGATTATCGGAATTTTTAACGGCAGAGTATTTAGATATGCCGGATGTAACTTGGAAGAAGTGTTTATAAAAGCAAATCCCATATTGGCTATAGATTTATGTGAACACGCATATTTTCTTGATTATGGGTTTGATAGGAAAACCTATCTTGAAAACGCAATAAAATATCTAAATCTATATAAAATTGATAATTTTTTATCTTGCAAGGATTGAAATTATAATATCTGTGTGGTATAATAGCTATGATAATTAAAAAATCAGGAGAAATCATCAATGGATATTTTACGCGGAAATGCCGTAGTCGGTCAGTCTGGCGGACCTACAGCGGCTATTAATGCCACACTTTCAGGAGTTATCCAAGGTGCATTAAAGGCTCAGAAAGACGGTTACATTAAAACTCTTTATGGTATGAGAAACGGTGTAGAGGGTTTTCTTAAGGAAGATTTAATAGATCTTACCTGCATATTTTCGGATGAGGGAAAACTAAAAACGCTCGTTACAACTCCTGCTGCAGCTCTTGGCTCATGCCGCAGAAAGCTTAAGGATTACGAGACGGATGCCGAAACCTATGCAAAGCTTCTTGAAATATTCAAAAAGTATGATATTAGATATTTTTTCTATATTGGCGGAAACGACTCTATGGATACGGTAATGAAACTTTCTCACTATGCCGCAAATCATGATTACGAGATGAAGGTTGTAGGTGTTCCAAAGACAATTGATAATGATTTGGTTGCTACAGATCATACTCCGGGATTTGGTTCTGCCGCAAAATTTGTTGCCACTACTATGAAAGAAGTGATGCGCGATGTTTCGGTATACAAGATGAAAGCTGTTACCATAGTTGAAATTATGGGACGCGATGCAGGTTGGTTAACTGCGTCTGCAGCGCTTACAAAAGTGTCGGGCGGAATTTCTCCGGACCTTGTCTATCTTCCTGAGGTTGCTTTTGATCCCGATGAATTTATCTCATCAATAAACCGTATATTCGAGGACCATCCTGCAGCTCTTGTCGCTGTTTCCGAGGGTATAAGACTTGCTGACGGAAAATACATAGGAGAAGGTAAGGGTGCAACCGATGCATTCGGGCACAAGAGTCTTTCGGGAGCTGCAAAGGTTCTCGAGGAGCTCGTAAAGGAAAAAATCGGATGCAAAGTTCGTTCAATGGAGCTTAGCCTTACTCAGAGGTGCGCAGGTCACATGCTTTCTAAAACAGATATTGACGAATCTCTTGCTGTTGGAGTCGGTGCGGTTGAAGCTGCTGTGTCGGGTAAAACCGGTGTCATGATGACTATAAACCGTATCGCAGGTAAGGAGTATTCATCAGAAATAGGATGTGCAGATATCTCAACGATAGCAAATGAGGTTCGCGGGGTTCCTCGCGACTACATAAATGAGGCAGGAAACGGTATAACCGAAAAAGGACTTGATTATCTTCGTCCGCTTATTGTCGGTGAGGTAGATGTCGAATACGAAAACGGTTTGCCCAAGCATATTGTACTTTAATATTTATGGCGAGATGAAAAAATCCGTAAATTCTCACACTAAATGCAACTCTAAATTGCACTGTTGCATTTACTTTGAGAATTTACTGATGAAAAAATCTCGCCATTTTTTTATATCCAACTATTGATTTTTCGCAAAATATGTGATATAATTATATCGTTAATAGAATATCTACTTATCAAGAGCGGCGGAGGGACTGGCCCTGTGAAGCCCGGCAACCTGTAATTTTTTATAAGGTGCTAATTCCTGACAGATGAGGATTAATCTGAAGCTCGGGAATCACTTGATGTGATTTTCGGGTTTATTTTATTTGAAAGGACGTATAAAATGAAAAAAATACTTTTTACTTCGGAGTCGGTGACCGAAGGACATCCCGACAAAATATGTGATAAAATATCGGACGCTATCCTTGACGAAATTTTGCGCCAGGATCCCGAAAGCCGTGTTGCTTGCGAAACATTTGCTACTACGGGAATTATAACTGTAATGGGAGAAATCACGACCGATGCAAAGATTGACGTTCAGAAAATCGTTAGAGATACTGTAACCGAAATTGGATACGACAGAGCAAAATACGGTTTTGATGCTACTACCTGTGCAGTTTTAAGCTCTATACATGAGCAGAGTGCGGATATAGCTCTCGGTGTTGACAAATGTCTTGAGGCTAAGGATGGCGAGATGTCTGATGCTCTTGATATCGGAGCTGGTGACCAGGGGCTTATGTTCGGTTATGCTTGCGATGAAACAGAGGAGCTTATGCCACTGCCGATTTCTCTTGCTCATAAGCTTGCTAAGAAACTGACCGAGGTCAGAAAGAACGGAAAGCTTTCATATCTCAGACCCGACGGCAAAACTCAGGTTACTGTTGAATATGTAGATGGCCAGCCAAAGAGAGTAGATACGATAGTTGTTTCTTCTCAGCACAGTCCGGAAATAGATACTCAGACAATTCGTAAGGATATAATTGAGAACGTTATTTTGCCTGTTATTCCTAAAGAGCTTATTGACGGTAAATTAAATATATATGTTAACCCCACAGGACGCTTTGTTATTGGCGGACCCCAGGGTGATACGGGTCTTACCGGAAGAAAAATAATCGTTGATACATACGGCGGATATTCAAGACATGGCGGCGGTGCGTTTTCGGGTAAGGATCCGACAAAGGTTGACCGCAGTGCTTCATATGCGGCAAGATATGTTGCAAAAAACATTGTTAAGGCAGGACTTGCTAAGAAATGCGAGGTACAGATTGCGTATGCAATAGGAATCGCCCGTCCCGTCTCAGTTATGATAGATACTTTTGGCACGTCTACCGTTGATGAAGAGAAAATTTCAGAGGCGGTTAATAAGCTTGTTGATCTGAGACCTGCGGCTATAATCAAAAAGTTTGACCTCAGAAAGCCTATATATAAAGAGCTTGCTGCTTACGGACATATGGGACGCGAGGATCTTAACGTGAAGTGGGAAGAGTGCGATATAGCAGACGAGCTCCGTAAACTTTGCATTTGATAGACTGTATTAATCTAAAATTCATTATAATTTTTAAACTTAGCGGGTGATATCACCCGCTTTTTTATCTAAGTTTATAAATCATATTGTCAAATTATAATATTTTTGGTATAATATAATAAAACAATCTGAAAGGACTTTTTGATGAATGGTATTGAAACAAGCGAAACTGTAAAAGGCGTTATAGAAAACGTCGTTTATCATAACGAAAATAACGATTATACCGTTTTGGAGATAGTCGATTCCGAGAACGCTCTAATAGTTGCTGTGGGAACTATACCAATGGCTTTTGAAGGTGAAAACGTAACTCTCAGAGGTCATTGGGGATTTCATAAAGAGTTTGGAAAGCAATTTTGCTTTGATAGCTTCGAAAAAACTCTTCCGAAAGAGGTTGACGGAATTCTGCAATATTTGTCAGCCGGGACGGTTAAGGGAGTAGGTCCGGTTACCGCATTGAAAATAGTAAATAAATTTGGAATAGATTCATTTGACGTTATTGAGAATCATCCTGAATGGCTTTCTGATATTCCGGGAATAACGATGAAGAAGGCGGCATCGATTGCTGAATCCTTCAGACAGCAGACTGGAATACGCGGCGTTATGATGTTTTGCGGTGAATATGTTACCGCAAGCGAGGTGACAAAGATATATAAGAAGCTTGGAACGGGTGCTGTTGGAATAATACAGGATAATCCGTATTTGCTTTGTGAGGATGATTACGGGATATCGTTCGAGAAGGTTGATTCTTTCGCAAAAACTCTTGATATTCCGCGGACATCTCCGCTCAGAGTTCTGAGCGCGGCAAAATACGTTCTTTCTTATAATTCACAAATGAACGGTCACACCTGCTTGCCGTTTTTTAAGCTCGTTTCTGCAGTATCCTCACTTATAGAGATTGATGAGGATTTGATGCGCGAAATGATAGCGCGATTCATTGCAGATTCACGCCTTGCTTCATTAAGACTTTCAAATAGCGAATATGTAATGACTCCCGATATATATGAAGCGGAACGTGATATAGCAAACAGACTCTGTAGATTTGATAGTGAGGTTAACAGATTTTCCGTTGATGATTCTATAGCCTTGCTTGATAAGCTTGAATCAAGGTTTGGGATAAAATACGCCAAACTTCAAAGACAGGCTATATACGAAGCGCTTGGAGGCGGTGTTATGATTATAACAGGTGGTCCCGGAACGGGAAAAACCACCGTAGTTAAGGCTTTGATGTCTATTTTTGACAGTCTTGGTATGAAATGCGTTCTTGCCGCTCCGACTGGTAGAGCGGCAAAGAGAATGAGCGAGGCAACATCAGAGGACGCAAAAACGATTCACAGAATGCTTGAAATGGAGCGCTCATTGGATGAAAAAATAAAATTCGGGCGCAATTTGCATCAACCGCTTGACGAAAACGTTGTTATTATAGACGAAGCATCAATGATGGATCTTGCCTTGACCGATGCTTTACTGAAAGCTATGCGCAGAGGGTCAAGACTTATTCTTATAGGTGATTCCGATCAGTTGCCAAGCGTTGGTGCCGGGAATGTTTTTGCCGATATTATTGCAAGTGAAAAAATTAAAACCATAAGGCTTACCGAAATTTTCAGACAGTCAAAGGAAAGTCTAATTATAACAAATGCGCATAAAATCAATCAAGGCGAGCCGCCTACGTTAAGCGTTACTGATAATGATTTCTTTTTCGTTAACAGAGAATATGAGTCTGAAATTCCTAGAACAATCGCATCACTTATCACTTCAAGACTGCCAAAAAACTACGGGGCGGAAATTAAAGAGCAGATTCAGGTTATAACTCCGTCCAAAAAAGGATACGGAGGGGTAGACATTTTAAATCAGGAATTGCAGAAGCATATAAATCCTCCAATGCAGTTCAAAAAAGAAAAAATCAGTCATGGAGTAGTTTTTCGCGAAGGTGACAGAGTCATGCAGACCGTTAATAACTATGATATAGAGTGGGAGAAGAACGGTTATCTCGGATACGGTATTTATAACGGCGATATAGGTGTAATAGAAAGTATTAATAATTCAAAAGGTGAAATGACTGTTCGTTTTGATGACAAGATTGTTTCTTATGATTTTGAGCTTCTTGATGAGCTTGAGCTTGCATATGCTATAACCGTTCACAAAAGCCAGGGAAGTGAATATCCCGTGGTTATCATTCCTATGTACAGCTGTCCACCTATGCTTATGACAAGAAATCTCTTGTATACTGCTGTAACGAGAGCAAAAAGAATGGTTATTCTTGTTGGCAGAGCAGATATTCCGGCAATTATGGTAAAAAATAACAAAGAGGTACTCAGATACACCACTTTGAAAGAACAAATTTGTAATTATTATAACCAATAATTTTAAAATATACTTGAATTTTTAATATAAATATAGTATAATAAATTAATATAATATAAATCTAATGGAGAAAGGAGCGCGTAATGATAACCAAAATTGGTTTGGATCTTGGATATGCTAATATTACTTTAAGTAATGTTGCTGCTGAAGTTTACAGAGAACCTTCGGTTGTTCTTGTTGATAAAAATACGCGCCGAATTCTTTCCGTTGGAAATAAGGCGGCTCTTTCCGGTGATGAGGAATCGGCGGACGGGATGCTTGTTCGTCCGTTTAAAAACGGTTTGTTATATTCTTCTGATCTTACAAGAGAAATTATTCATCATGCTATAAGTGCAGTCGGAACTGTCGATAAGCTAAGATGCGTTATAGCATTGCCGTCGGATTTTATACCGAAGCAAGAAAGCGAAGTTTTCAAAATGTTAAAAGACGCGGGCGTTGAAGAATGCGTTTCTGTTCAGCCTGCGGTTGCTGCTCTTATCGGAGCAGGATACTCTCCTTTAATAAGCGCAATATCTGTAAATGTCGGAGCCGCTTTTACAGAAATATCTGTATTACATAAAGGAAATGTTCTTTTAACTGTCAGAGAACAGGTTGGCGGTGAGGATTTTGACAAAGCGGTCAAGCAATATATTTTTGATCAAGGCGATATGACGGTTTCACTGCTTGTCGCAAGGACGATTAAAGAGCGTCTTGGTGCTGTTTGGCAGGGAAGGGGATCAGAAAGCATAGATATAGAAGGTACTCTTTCCTTAACGGGTAACCGAGTTAAAATGAGTATATCAACAGAGGATATTGTCGGTGTATTTGAAAAGCCGCTTCAAAAGCTTCTTATGACAGTTGCTAATGTCATAAAAAAAATACCGCTTGAAACTGTAGCTGAAATATTTGAAAACGGTATTATATTAAGCGGAGGCGCATCTGAAATATATGGGCTTGATATTATGATGAGCAAGGTGTTCGGCGTGGCGGTAACAAAGGCTACGTCGCCTATTGACAGTGTTGCAAAAGGACTCGCAAGAATAAATACGTTTATGCCTGTAAAGCATCATTCGAACGGTAAAAATATAACTTCACAGTTGTCTAAATTTTATGAAAGCAAAAAACAGTCAAAAAAGTGATAGGGGAAAGTGAAATGAAAAATAGCGAAAAGAAAAACGAAAAGGTTCAGTTATCTTTAGCAGCGAAAATTTTAGCAGGTTTTCTTGCAGCTCTTATGCTTGCGGGAACTGTGTTTAGTCTTCTTACTATGTTATTGTGATCAAAATTATAAGAAAAAAATCGGCTGAAAAAGCCGATTTTTTATTTTTTTTTTTAAAAAAATACACTTTTCCGCAATTTCAAAAAAGCACGTTGATATCTGTTGAAATATTCAGGAAAATATGTTGATAAATGTGGAAAAGTCGAAAATGACGCAAAGGTATGTGGAAAAGTTTCAAATAAAAATCTACATAATTCCGATATTTTGGCTTAATTTAAACTTTTTGTTATGAAAAAACGGACTTTGATTGCGTTTTTCGCGTAAAAAGTAAATATCGGAAAAATATAAATTTTAAACTGAACAATTTTTGCCATCGCGAAAATGTGTATTTTTTGAAGAGCAAAATGAGGACCGATTATTCTGCGTACAGAAAATTCGGTCCTCATTTTATAATTTGTATTACTGTTTTGTTTTTCTTCTTATACTTGCGAAAAGGTTATCGTAGTCTTTATAAGTGTCCTGGGAATTCATGCGTGAAGGAATAGTATTAACTATGGTCTCCTGCTTTTGAGCGGGCTCTTCTACGATAGGTGTTTCTTTTATCTGTACTGCTTCAGCTTCTTTTGCGACCTCTTCAATAACCGTATTGATACGGTCGGGAGTAGCAGGCTCTATCGGAGCTTCCGGAGCGGCAGCAACCTCAGCAGCTTTTGCTTTATTTGCAATCTTGTTTATAGGCTCAGAGAAGCCTGTTGCAATAATTGTAACTCTCATCTCGTCTTCGAGCGTAGGATCAAGTGTTGCGCCCCAAATAATCGTCGCATCGGGATGAGCCTCTTCATAAATCATCTGTGATGCAAGGTTAACTTCGTCAAGCTGTATATCCTGTGATGCAGTTATGCATACAAGCACACCTGTGGCTCCTGCTATGCTTGTTTCAAGAAGCGGAGAAGATATAGCAGCCATTGAAGCGAGCTGAGCTTTATCGGAGCCCTTAGCAGCACCAACGCCCATGTGGGCATATCCTGCGTTCTTCATTATAGTCGTAACATCAGCAAAGTCAAGGTTAATAAATCCAGGAACGTTGATAAGCTCGGAAACCGACTGAACACCGCGGCGAAGAACATCATCGGCAATTTCGAATGCGTTTGCAAGGGTTATATGAGTATCCTCAACCTGCTTCAAGCGCTCGTTGGGAATAACGATTAATGAGTCTACGTATTTTGAAAGCTCTGTAATACCTGCTTCGGCCTGTCTGTATCTTTTTACTCCCTCAAATGCAAAGGGTTTTGTAACTATACCTACTGTGAGTATTCCCATTTCATGCGCGGCTTTTGCAATAACGGGTGCTGCGCCCGTACCTGTGCCACCACCCATTCCTGCAGTAATGAATACCATATCAGCGCCTTCAAGAGCTTCTTTTACAGCGTCAATTGATTCTTCTGCACTTCTTTTTCCAACCTCGGGGTTTGAGCCTGCACCAAGACCTTTTGTTATTTTATCACCGATTACAAGTTTTTTTGCGGCACATGAGGTATTAAGAGCTTGATTGTCTGTATTCATTGCGATAAATTCCACGCCACGAATATTTGTTGATATCATGCGGTTTACAGCGTTGTTTCCACCTCCGCCGACACCAATAACTTTTATATTTACACCACTGTCGTATACTTGTTCAAAATCAAATTCCATCTGTCAATCCTCCAATATATATATAGTATTTAATACTACTTGTTAAAGCTATATATATAATTATATAGCGAATTCGCGCCAATTGCAATAGTTTTTTGGGAATTAACAGTTTGTTATCAATTGTGCATTAAATTGACGTATTATTGTAGGGCAGAAATTTATATTATGAAAAATCATATTGATGGTCCATGTCTAAAAACACTATTTATTTCAGAGCAGAATATTAAATAAGTGATAAAATTTCATTAACAATCAAATCTCGTGAATTTTTGACGAACATTTCCTTTATTCTTTGAGATAATTTTCCTCTCAACTCAGAGTCTGTTTCAAGTCTTCTTACTGTATCAAGTAAAGTTCTGTCATTAAGCTCTGACTCTTCAATCATAATTGCTGCGCCCGCATCCGAGTATAATTTTGCATTTTTATATTGGTGATTATTAGTCACGTTAGGTGAAGGAATCAGTATTGCCGCGCATCCGGCAACACTGATTTCGGTAAGTGTCATTGCTCCGCACCTTGTAATTATTATATCGGATGCGAGTATAACATTTGAGATATCGTGTATATACGGTTTTATATTACAACCGTTTTTTTCGGAGATAAGATTAGGGTATTCTTTTTTTATCTTTTCATAGTATTTTATCCCGCATGAATGAATATGACGTATTTTCTTTGATTTCGATGAATGAGAATTCATAAGAGAGATAATAGAATTGTTTATTTTTTCCGAACCACCGCTTCCGCCGAAAGATGAGATCACAAATTCGTTTTGTGATATACCTAATTTTTTTCTCGCAGTTGCTTTGTCGTAAATCAAAAAATCTTCTCTTACAGGATTACCCACAATTTTAATGTTGCTTTTATTTTTAAATTCCTTCTCAGAACCCTTTAAATTTAAAAGAACTCTTGTACATTTTGGAGCTAAAAGCTTTGTTACCAGTCCGGGAACAGCATTTGATTCATGAATAACGGTAGGGATTTTCATTTTTTGAGCGGCGCTCAATACGGGGAATGTAACGTATCCACCCGTCCCAATCACAATGTCCGGAGAAAATTCTTTGATTATTTTTTTTGATTTTCTTAGCGCTTTTATCACAGTAAGTATGTTTTTTGCGTTTTTTAAGCTTATCTTTCTTTCAATACCGCAAATGTTAATCGTTTCTATGGCGTAGCCTTTTTTGATTACCGCTTCGTTTTCAATACCACCCTCGCGGCATACGAATAGTATATCGGCATTTTTTTCTTTTAACAGAGCTTCCGCAATTGCTATAGCCGGTGTTAGATGCCCCACCGTGCCACCGCCGCAAAACATAAATTTCATAATATATATCCTTTATTTTGTAATTTTTGAGAAGCGTGAAATCGAAAGAAGTATTCCCATTTCAAAAAATATCATTATAAGTGACGAACCGCCGTAGCTGAAAAAAGGAAGGGATATGCCTGTGTTGGGAATGGTATTTGTAACGACTGCAATATTAAGTAAAACCTGAATAGCCATTTTAGTGCTTATTCCGAATGCTGTCAGCTTTGAAAACATATCGGGAGCTTTTGTTGCGATAGTATATCCTCGAAAAATAAGAATTATAAAAATAAGAATAGTTACTATAGCGCCAACAAAGCCAAGCTCCTCACACAGAATAGCAAAAATCATATCGTTTGCCGGCTCGGAAACATAGCAATGCTTCATAACGCTATTACCGTATCCCACGCCAAAAATTCCACCTGAGCCTATTGCCATAAGACCTTGAAGAGTTTGCCAACCGCCGGTCAGCTTATATGCTTCCGGATTTTGCCATACGGTTATACGTTCTTTTGTATAATCGGTAAAAAGAGCTAAAGCAGCAACTCCGCCTGCTCCTACAGCACAGCACATAGATATGTAGCGTAGATTTGCTCCGCTTCCAACTATTATCAAAAGTCCGAGAAGTCCGAGAATTATAATGCAAGAAAGATGTTTTTGGAGCATAACAAATATGATAGGTATCAACATCAATATTATGGGAAACACAGTTCCATATATTAGAATTAACCTTTTGTTTTTCTTTTCAAGAGCCTTTTGTTGATATTCTGAAAAATATTTTGCAAGAATAAGTATTATAGATATTTTTGCAATCTCTGAGGGTTGAATTGTGAGTGGACCTATCGATATCCAACGCTTTGCTCCGTTTCCGACAAAGCCTATTATAAGCACAAGCAAAAGAAGAATCAGAGTAACTACATATAATATCGGTGTTACGGATTTATAAAACTCAGGCTTTATATGTGATGATATATACATTGTTATAAAGCCTACGCTAAGCCATATTACCTGCTTTTTTATAAAATATCCACCGTCGTCATATCTTGCATATGCGTATGCGCTTCCGGCGCTGAATACCATTACTGTTCCAAAGATGGAAAGAATAATTACAAGTAAAAGAAAAATTGTGTCTGCCGATGGCGCTTTTTTGAAAATTAGCGGTTTTATAAAACCGTTTTTATCTATCTTGAAAATTAATGCGGTATTTTTCATGGTAAATAAAATATATAAGCAGGAATTGAAATTATGAATGTAGTCAAAATAGCGGTAATACATATTCGGTTTTCAGTAAATCCGCATTTTTCAAGATGATGATGTAGCGGTGCCATTTTGAAAATCCTTTTGTGAGTTAGTTTATAATACCCGACCTGTAAAATGACGGATATCCCCTCAATAACGTATACACCGGCAATAAAAAGTATCAATAATGGATTCTTCAGCGTAAAAGCGCAGGATGAAATAATAGCTCCGAAAAAAAGCGACCCTGTATCACCCATAAAGATTTTGGCGGGATGAAGATTAAATAAGAGAAAACCCACGGAAGCTCCGATAATGGCAGATGAAATCAGAGCCGTTTCAATATTAAGCGCTGCGGAAATATAAAAAAGTGAAACACCTATAGAGAAGGCAACGGAAGAAGCAAGACCGTCAATCCCGTCGGTCAGGTTTGCGCAGTTTACAAGACCCACCAAGATTACGATTGATAGTGGATAATAAAAGATACCCAAATCAAAGATTCCAAAGGAAAACGAAAGCTCGGTTGTGTCATGGAGAAGTGTTTTTCTCAAAATAAGAAATACAATTGCCGCGATGGTTTGCAGAATTAATTTTTCTTTTGGAGTAAGTCCTTCATTTGTTCTTTTGCGAAGCTTCCTCAAATCGTCAACTATTCCTATTGCTGAGTTTAAGGATGCGTAAGAGAGAGAGATAATTAGAGATAATGAAACGTAATAGGATTTTAAAAATATAAATATCAGAGAAGGTATCAAAAGAGTGATAAAAGATGCTAAAAGAAAGGCGATGCCACCCATTGTCGGTGTACCGCTTTTTTTCATATGCCATCTTGGACCGTCTTCATATATTGGTTGCTTAGCATGATTAACTAAGCGTGGAATTAACTTTTTTTCTGTGATTGCTGTGATTACAAGAGTTGAAACAAAAACCAAAATATAAAGAGGGAAGTTTTTGTCAAGCATTTTTAATCCCTTTCTTTTTTTAACGAATAGTTTAAAAGTAAGTCAATGATTTTTTCTGCGTGAATATTGTGAGATGCTTTGAAGAGTATAATTTCGTCTTTTAACTTGTTTTTTAATATTTGTTTTGCTGTAATTTCCGGTCTTGATGCATTGGGATTAACATATATATTATCTTTATTCATACCGGATTCTAAAGCGCCTTCAGCAATCAATTTTGCGGATGCACCGAATGTGTAAAGATTTCTGAAACCGTATTCGTAAGCGGATTTGCCTAATTTTCTATGCAAGTCATCGGAATAAATACCTAGCTCAAGCATATCCCCAAGCATACAGCTTTTACGTGACTTTGTATATAATTTCAAAACTTCAAAATCGCAAAGCACAGCTTCGTATGAAGAACTGTACGTGTCGTCATACGCGTAAAAATCGTCAATTTTAATTATCTTGCCGCGAATACAGTTCTCGTCAATCTTGCAAATTGAGTTTTCAATATCTTTCGCTCTTATACCGATAATATCCATAGTCGCAACCGAAATACACAATGCGTCGGTAACGTGAGCGTCCGGTAACGCTATTCTCAAATTTCTTAAATTGATATTTTCTGAAGTTATATTGAATTCCGTGAATAAACTGTTTCGGTTGGTTATTTCTATATAATAATCTGAGTCGTAATCACTTGTTGAAAAGGTGTGTCTTCCTTCAACATTTTTAAGAAGAGGCTCATTGTGAGGAACTACAAGATGCGGATTTTTCATTCCGTCTGTGATTTCAAGCTTAGCTTTCGCAATGAACTCGCGGCTTCCAAGATTTCCAATATGTGATGTACCGATATTTGTTATTACGGCAACATCGGGTTTTAATGCTTTTGACATTAAAGATATTTCACCGATGTGATTCATTCCAATCTCTGCAACTATTATCTCGGTATTTTTCGGAGCAGATAAAAGCGTATATGAAAGCCCTATAAAATTATTGTAATTTTCTTCTGTTGCGTGAGTTATAAATTTTGTTGAAATCATTTTTGACAGAATGTTTTTTGTTGTTGTTTTTCCTACGCTTCCTGTTATTGCAATTGTCTTTTTTAGACTATTTAGTTTTGATTTGAAATACGAGGCAATCTCAAGCAAGGCAACAGTGGTATCATTTGCAACAAAATCAGCGTATTTGTCTTTTTTTGAAAGAATATATGCTCCGCGAGATTTTGCATCTTCCGTATAATTTTCTCCGTCTTCTTTTTCTCCGTTTATTGCAATGAATAAATCATTTTTCTCGGCTTCCTTAGAATTTGTGACGATAGAGTATATAACGGTATCACAGTTTAATGATATAACAGACGGAACGTTTTGAAAAATCTCACTTGATGTCAGAGGAACGGATAGGGTGATTCTCATATAGTATATCCTTATAATCCTTTCGTAACTTTAGTGTATTCCAAATGATATCACGCTCGTCAAATATATGATAACCATTTTTATCTATATTATATCGTTCGTGTCCTTTACCTGCAATAAGAACAATATCTGATGTATCTGCGTTTATAATTGCATACTCTATGGCTTCTTTGCGCGAGGGAATAATTTTGTAATTCTTCTTGTTTGAAAATCCTTTTATTATGTCTTTTATTATATTCAATTCGGATTCGTTTCTTGAGTTATCGGTTGTAACTATAACAAAATCAGAGTTTTTTTCGGCGGTTTCAGCCATTTTAGGTCTCTTGGTTTTGTCTCGCTCTCCGCCGCATCCAAAAACAAGTATAAGTTTCTGCTCTAATGTTTTTGTTGAATTTATTAATTTTAGAATGTTTAACAAAGCATCCGATGTATGTGCATAATCTATTATAACCGTTGGTGTTTCACATATAATTTCAAGTCTTCCTTCAATAAAATCAAGCTTTGAAATTGCGTTCTTTGCGATATAAGGTTTTATTCCAACCTCAAGAGCAGCTTTGATTGCAAGCATTGAATTATATATATTATAGGAGCCGCCGATTTTTAATTTAACTTTAAACAATCTGTTTGTTTCAAAGAATATGTATTCAGAGCCGCGCAGACCGTTTTGTGATATATCTCTGGCGGATACATCAGCATTGTTTATAATTCCTATACTCCTTTTAATGCATTTGGATTCTTTCAACGCTCTTGTCGAATAATAGTCATCTGTATTGAAAATTCCTATTTGACTTTGGGAAAAGAGCTTTAGCTTGCTTTGAAAATAACTCTCCATATCATTGTGAAAATCCATATGTTCCGGAGAAAGATTTGTAAATACAGAGACCTTAAATGGAATAGGAGCAACTTTATCGAAATAAAGCGCGTGGCTTGAAACTTCCATAACTACAGCACGGCATCCGTAATCTTCCATTTTTTTGATTACTGAATATAAAAGAATGGGATCGGGTGTTGTCATAGAGTAGTTAATGTCGTTTATTTGTTTGCCGTCGATAATTATCTTTCCCGTTCCTATAAAACCAACCGATAATCCGGCTTCTCTTAAAATGTGATATAGCATTGTGGCTGTTGATGTTTTTCCGTTTGTGCCTGTAATTGCCATAAAAAACATTTTTGAATAATCTATTCTGTGAAATCTTGAATACAAAAAAGGAAGAAGTCTTCTTGCGTTATCAGATTTTAAAATAGGAATATCTTTTGAATGTATATTTATATCTTTGTCGCATATTATGGCTGCGGGTTTTTTTGCTATTATATAACTTATTATTTTAGTAATGTCAAAATTTATACTTTTTATGAAGACAAACAATGTTTTTGAATCTATATTATCAGGTGAGGTTGAGATTGAAGATATTTCAATATTTTTGATAGCTCTGTCACTTGTATATTCGTTGCCGTAAATTATTTCGTATAAATTCATACCGTTTAATCCTCATAATCTGTTACAAGCGTTGTTAAATTAATGACTTCTCCGCGTTTTACCCTTGCTCCGAGAGGCAAAGATTGGGAAACTACGATTCCGCCGTCACCGCTTCCGGATATGGATATATTAAGTCCGCTATTTATTGCATGGCTGACAGCTTCACTGATATGCATTCCGACAAGATTTGGAATATATACGTAATCCTCTTTTTCAGAGGTGTAAAGTATTATTTTTGAATTAATTGATGTTATTACATCATCCGCTCCTGGCGTTTGTGAAATTACCGTTTCACCGTTTCCGATTATTTCATATTGTATATTTTGCTCGTTTAATGCTTTTTTTGCGCTTTCAATATCAAGACCCACGTAATTATCAACGTCAACGTTAATCTTTTCCTCTGTGGATTCGTATTCGAGAGAGGGAAGTATCTTGGTGAGCAGATTTGAAATATATGGTGCTGCAACAACGCTTCCGTATTTTACTGTCGAAGTCGGTTCGTCTACTACGATAATAACGGCAATTCCGTTCTTGTCAGACGGTGCAAAAGCTACGGTGGAGCCAATTCTCAGGTATGAATTTCCGTTTTCGTCAAGAATATCAAATTTTTGCGAGGTTCCTGTTTTGGCAGCAACTTTGTAGCCGTCAACTCTTGCATTTTTTGCGCCTCCGTCACCGCTTACTCCTTCTTCAAGTACTGCCGCTACCGCAAAGGCAACGTCTTCCGAGATAACTTTGCGTTTTGTTTCAGTTTTATGCTCTGAAATTATATTGCCGCCATTGTCTATTACTTTATCAACTACGTAGGGTGTTATCAGATTTCCTCCGTTTGCTACCGCGGCAATCGCTGTTAAGTGATTTATTACAGAAACCTTGAATCTTTGTCCGAATGATATTGTTGCAAGTTCGGTTGAACCTATATTTTCGAGTTTATGAAATATTGTTGATGCTTCGCTTGGCAGGTCAATGCCGCTTTTTTCAAAATACCCAAAATTATCGATATAATTATAAAAATTTTGCGCTCCTATTCTTTCTGCGATTTGCATCATGGTTGGGTTGCAGGACATCTGAAGACCGTATCCAAGAGTAAAACCCGATCCGTGTCCCGTAACCTTATGGCATTTGATATGCCACCCGCCAACCTCGTAAAATCCGACACAGGAAAATCTGTCAGAAAGCTTTGCAACGCCTATATCAAGAGCTGTCGCGACTGTAATAATTTTAAAAGTTGAACCCGGCTCGTAGGTTTCGCTGACCGCCTTGTTAGACCACATTATATTCATAAGCTCGCGTTTATATTTATTATATTCATCGCTATCTTCGATTAATCCAGATTCAATAAGCTTTTTCTGCGATAATTCATCTAATTTATATGGGGAATTTGGATTGAATGGGGAAGATGTTGCCATTGCAAGTATTGCACCGCTTGAGGTATCCATGACGATACCTGTAACTCTGTTTTTTACGCTGTGATTAATTACAATAGATTCGAGCTGGCTTTCAAGCTCAGTCTGTATATATGAATCTAAAGTAGTAACAATACTGTAGCCGTCGGTTGCGGGGATATAGGTCGAATATTCTGTATCAAGCGCATTTCCGTTTGCGTCTTTTGCATAGAGATAGTAACCGTCAGTTCCTCTAAGAGTGCTGTCATAATAATATTCAAGTCCGTATAGACCTTGATTATCGCTGCCGGTAAAACCTAGAACGTGTGCGGCGAGTGTGTTTTGAGGATAGTATCTTGAGCTCTGTGATTCTGTAAATACCATTTTTTCAAGTTTGTTTTTTTTTATAAAATCAAGAACACGTGTATATTCATTTTCTGTTGCGGATTTTTTTATTGTTACGTCAAGCACATTTGTGCTTTGTATTTTTTTTGAAAGCGATGCTTCTGAAATACCTAGAATTTGCGAAAGTCCATTTGAAATAATTGATGAATATTTTATTTTGTTTTCTTTTTCGGCTTTTTTGATATCTTTTGTAGAGATAAAAATTCTCCAGGATGTATTAGTCGTTGCAAGAAGATTCATGTTTGAATCATAAATATTTCCTCTGTTTGCTCTAAGGGCAGACGTTGTGGTTATCTGGTCGTAAACTTTATTTTTGTAATAGTCATAGCTTAGTATCTGAAGCTTAAAAAGATTCATTACAAGAAAAGATGTAAAAAGCATAAAGCTTAAAAAAATTACGATTATTCTTTTCTTTGTTGTTGCGTTTGCATTTCTAACATTTGCATTTTTTTTCATAATTAACTATCCTAAAAACAAAAAATATAGCGACGGCCAAATTAAAGCTATCGCTATATTTTATTTGCGGATTGTATTTTTTATGAGAAAAAATTATTATTTCTGTGCGTTGTAAGTAAAATCTTCAGTTTCCTCAACCGTTTCGGTTAATTCAACCGTAGCAGGCTGGGGGCCTGTAGTATTTCTCATTGTAACAGAGCCGAAAGAAAGTATCAATGTGCAGGTAATAACGGCAGAAAAAAGTGCAGCCGCAGAGGTGCGGAAAGGGAAGCGGCGAATAATCTTATCCTTAACCGGAGGTGCCTTTACAGTAAGCTTTTCGTTTACGTATTTAAAGAAAGCAGTTATTGCCTTTTCGTTAGATGCGTTATTTACTGCGGGAAGATTGGATTGAGCTCTCTTTTTTCCTGCTTTCATAAGCATGTAATCACCAAGAGTATATTCGCAATTATCACTTACAACAGTGAATCTGTTTTTCATATTGTTATATAAATTTTCGTATGCATTATTTGTGTTCATTTACGTTTCTCCTATATTTTTTCAGCAATTCTCAGTTTTGCGCTTCTTGAACGCGGATTGTTCGCCAATTCTTTATCGCTTGGAAGAATAGGTTTTTTTGCGATTTCCTTTAGAATAGGTTTATTACCGCACACGCAGATTGGAAAATCTCTCGGACACGTGCATCCGGACGAAAGTGACTTGTATGTTTGCTTAACGATTCTGTCTTCAAGTGAATGAAAAGATATGATAGCAATTCTGCCGGTCGGGAGAATTGCATTTGCCGCACATCTTATCAAAGGTTCTATTACGTCAAGCTCGCCGTTTACTTCTATTCTGATAGCTTGAAACGTTCTTTTTGAAGGATGCGGACCGTCAATTCTTGAGGCTTTTGGAATACAGCTTTTTATTATACCTGTAAGTTCGTGAGTCGTACGAATTGGCTTTTCATTTCTTCTTTTGCATATTTCAGCAGCAATTCTTGGCGCAAAGCGTTCCTCGCCGTATTCGTAAATTATTCTTTTTAAGTCAGCTTCGGTATACTCATTAACCACTTTATATGCATTAAGAGGGGAATAGGTGTCCATTCTCATATCAAGCTCGGCATCATGCATATAACTGAATCCGCGCTCAGGCGAATCAAATTGGAATGAACTGCAACCAAGGTCAGCGAGAACACCGCCGAGGTTTTCTATATTATAGTTTTTGATTACCGATTCTATATTTGAGAAATTATCGTTTACAAAAGTAACTCTATCAAGATAATCTTTTAACCTTTCGGTTGCTGCCTGTATTGCGCTTTTATCTCTGTCAAAGCAGATCAGCCTTGAGCGTTTACCCATTCGTTTAGCGATTTCAAGTGAGTGACCACCGCCGCCAGCAGTGCAATCTATGTAGGTATATCCGTCCCTGATATTAAGTGCATCTATGCACTCATACAGCAAAACCGAGGTGTGTGAGAAGGGTATATCTGACATTTTCATTTCCTTTCAGAACATCAGAGTCCGTATTGACGCATTATTTCACGCATCTTGTCGTAGTTTCTGTTTTGTTCGCGCTCATTCCAAAGCTCTTCAGCCCAGACACGTATTTGCTTTCCGGCGCCTACAAACACAATGTTCTTTTCTATTTTAGCATGTTTCAGCAGTCTGTCTTCGAGTATGATTCTGCCGCTTGCATCAGGAACGCATTTTTGCGCGGCTCCAAGTATGAAATCCTGAAATTCATCGGCATCAGCTTCAGGGAGCTTGGATATCTTGTCCACATAGGTCTCCCAATCCTCGGCGGTGTAAATAGAGAGGTAAGCATCAAATTTTCTTGTTATGTAGAACTCTTCGCCAAGATCGTCTCTGAACTTTGACGGAACAAATACGCGCTTTTTTGAATCAAGCGAATGAGTATACGATCCAACGAATGACATATATTCTTACCTCCAGTTTTTCAAAAAATAGTTTAAAAACGAATTTTTACGGCAAAATGCCCCACTTCAACCCACTTTGATAATATTATAATACACTTTAATTAAAAAATCAATAGTTTTTTTAAAAAAAACATAATTTTTTTGGAAATTTTTTCAAGATATACTAAATTTGTATAAAAGGGGTTTCTTTTTTTTTTTTTTTGTGGTAAAATAAATATGTATTTATTTGAGGTGAGAGATATGTCTTTTTTTGCAAAGCTTTTTAAACTTGATAAAAATACGGATAGCTATTCATTCCGTCTTGAACGCGCAAGATCGTTGCACGGTCAAGTTATAAAATACGTTACAGAGCGCAAAGACGATAATGATGATGTTATCGGCCGTGGTGGCTCTCTCGCTTTGCACGGAGAAAACTTTATAGTCGATTCTTCCGGGGAAAGAGTTTTTATGTGTAACGTCCGCGACCTTGAGGCAAGTAATCTCATGAGCGGTGACGGCGTTGTTATAAAAGGGCCGGACAGTCTTCGCGGCGGAGAATTAAGAACAATAACCGTGCATTTCGTTTATTACAGAAAGTAATTAATATAAATATATACTAAGGAAGGAGATAATATATTGATAGGCAACGTTACGGCTGTTATTCTTGCCGGAGGAAACGGAAGCCGTATGCAGCTTGATACGGCAAAGCAAAAGCTTCTAATTGATGGCATGAGCGTCTTATATAGGACAGTGAGAGCCTTTGAGTCGTGTGATAAAATAGATTCAATCGTTATAGTTGTTCGCGCTGATGAAATAGAATTTGCAAAATGCGAAACTTCTGATTTTAAAAAAGTTAAAAAAATTGTTGTTGGCGGTGAATGTCGCGCAGAATCTGCAAAGAACGGATTTCAATCAATAGATTGGGAGACGGATATTGTTGCGATTCATGACTGCGCAAGATGCTTTATAAACGATAAAATGATAAATGATGTTATATGTGACGCAAAGATATACGGAGCCGCAACGGCATCTTACAATGTAACAGATACTGTGAAGTGTGTTGACAAAGACGGAAACGTAGTGTCTACCCTTGACAGAAATAGCATATATCTCGTTCAGACTCCTCAAGCGTTTAAGTATGAGCTATACAAAAAAGCAATTGACGCTGTAGAAGTTTGCGATGCTTCCATCACGGATGATAATATGCTTCTTGAGCGAATCGGTGTTCGGGTACACTGTACTGATACGGGTAAAGAAAATATAAAGCTAACAGTTAAAGAAGATTTAAAATACGCAGCCTTTTTGATAAAGGAGGAAGATAATGTCTGATTTAAGAATAGGACACGGATATGATGTTCATAAGCTTGTGGAAGGGCGTAAGCTGATACTTGGAGGTGTGGAAGTTCCGCACACTCTCGGACTTCTCGGACATTCTGATGCTGACGTTTTGTTACATGCAACAATGGATGCGATTCTAGGTGCACTCGGTGAGGGGGATATAGGTAAGCATTTTCCGGATACATCCGGGGAATTCAAGGATATCTCAAGCATGAATCTGTTAATTCGAGTAAAAGAAATAATGGATAAACACAACGCTTTCATTGTAAATCTTGACTCTACACTTATTTTGCAAAAACCTAAAATTGCTCCGTATATAGAAAGAATGCGTGAGAATATTTCATTCGCTCTCGGTGCGGATTTATCCGTGATAAACGTAAAAGCAACTACCGAGGAAAAGCTTGGCTTTACAGGACGTGAAGAAGGTGTCAGTGCTCATGCGGTTGTATTGCTTGAAACAAAAAACAAGGCACCTCAACTACTGTGAAATGCCTTATTAAGACGGAAAATACATAGCAGAATCCGATGAACTTCCTTTTTCTTAAATGTCTGTGCTATGCCGACCGTCGAGACTTGGTCTCTGTTTTAATATATGATTTTAAAATAAAAATGCCACAATCCGGCAAAAAATGAAAGGAATATAAGTATGATAAAAGTTTCACCTTCAGCGCTTGCGTGCGATCTTACAAGAATGGGTGAGGAGGTTGCAGAAATAAAAAAAGCGGGCGCAGAAATGGTGCATCTTGACGTTATGGATGGAGTTTTTGTGCCGAACAGCTCGTTTGGACTTGCAGTTCTAGAAGCATTAAGAAAAAAATCCGATATGTTTTTTGATGTGCACCTTATGATAGTTAATCCCGAAAAATATATTGAAAGATACATAACCGAGTGCGGAGCAGATCTTATAACATTTCACCTTGAGGCAACCGATGTTGCTGATGAATGCTTGGATATTATTAAAAAGCATGGAAAAAAAGCTGCTGTATCAATTAAACCAGGAACACCTATTGAAGCGGTTTACCCATATCTTGACAGATGCGATATGATACTTATTATGACAGTAGAGCCCGGTTTCGGCGGACAGTCATTTATGCCTGATATGCTTGATAAGGTATCAAAGCTTAGAGGAGAGATAGAAAGACGAGGTCTTGATATTGATATTCAGGTTGACGGCGGAATAAACGCAGAAACAGCAAAGCTTGCAACGGCTGCAGGAGCAAACGTTTTGGTTGCCGGAAGCGCGGTGTTCAAAGCAAAAGACAGGCGCGAAGCTATCAACTCTCTTCGTTAAAGCATTACAGATGATTTAATTAATTGAAAATGGAGAAAAAACATAGCGATAAGTTTAATCTTAAGTTCAATTTTTGTGATTATACTTTTGATAGGCGGAGGCTTTGTTGCATGGCGCCTTTATTATATGATGCGAAGGTGCAGAATATGGATATTAAAACTCAGGCATATTCCAAGGATGTACAGACAATGAGCATTGCTATGAACGTACAGTATAAAATTGATGAAAATAAAGTAATTGATATCGCAAACCAATACGGTACCATAGATCTTCTCGCAAACCGTATAGAATCAATTGCTACTGAAAAAGCCAAAGCAACTCTTTAATCATATTCAGCCATGAATATTATAGAGACTCGCTCAACGATTTCACCGCTTGTTGAGGACACAATAAAGGCGGCTGTAAACGAAGAATATTTCGTAGATATCGTGGCTGTTGTTCTGACAAATATAGACTTTTCTTACGCTTTGAGAAAACGGTAGAAGATAAAATGATTGCAGAGCAGGAAAAGCTTAATGCAGAATACGAAAAGGAAACGGCTATTGTAAATGCGGAAAAAGAGCTTGAGGTTCTAAGCTTGAAGCGCAAGCCAAGCTTGAGAAAGCTAAAGCAGACGCTGAGGCACAAATTGAGGTAGCAAGAGCAGAAGCACAGTCCGTTAAGCTTAAATCCATAGAGGTTGCGCGTGCACTCGAATTTACTATTGGTGAAAAACAGATTACCGATGCAAATGGAATTGTTACGTCTATAGAGTACGAAATTAATTTTGAAGGAAAAACGGCAGATGAGATTCAGCTCATTACCGAATATCTTAAATACATAGAGTATATTTCCAAGTGGAACGGAGAGCTCCGAGTGTTGTTATGGGTGATTCTGCATCTATAATTATTCCCAC
>JAZSGJ010000082.1:0-2550 GCA_045532675.1 Eubacteriales bacterium
TAGTCTAAAAGAGAGGTTTTTGCAAGTGAAGCTCCGTCTTTTCTGACATAAATAGCGCTTGTAAGACGACCGCTTGTAATATCGTATCTGTTTCCGCTTATTTTTGTAATCGGCGCAAGCTCTAAGGAAGTAACGGTTGGCAACTCGGGTTTACCCTCACCGAAGGAAATAACCGATGATAAAGCATAAGCTTCACTTATCATATTCAAAAAGAAATCTATTTTTGTGCCTACGTTACTTTTCAGCGAGCAAAATTCAACCTCACCGTCCCCCGAAAGATATGGAACGACTGCATTAACGCTTTTGGGCGCAAAGGCAGTACAGCCTGCGTTTGATAGCATAACGTAACCGTAGTTATCACATAAAGCACCGTTTGAAAGTGTAACCTGGTGTGTTATATCGTTGACACCAACTGAAAAATCGGGACCAAATCCTTGAAAGTCGTTAAATTTACATCTTTCAAATTTCAAATCCATCCAGGACATCATATGGATAGGCAGCTGTATTTCCGATGTAAAATATGTATTCACCAAAAGTGCGTTGTCACCGCAAATTTCAAAATTATAATGAACCTTAACAGGACCTATGGGAGAGTTATTTTCATCGGTTGGATAAGCGTGAACCGTTAAAGAATTTTCACTTTCCTCGGTCTCTATATCCGAGCCGAGCATATTATAATAGCCAACGGTTTTCAAGGTATCTTTAGAGAAAAATCTGTATTCGTGTTTCCCGTTTGTAACAGTATAAAATAAATTGCCGTTTTCAAAATCAAGGCTTAAATTAAAGCCGTTTTTAAATTTAAAAACTTTTAAAGTTTGCATATTAAATCTCTTTTCTGATTCGTTATTTTTGAACAGCCGTTCTTATATTCCAATCTGATTTTTCAAGTAATTTCTTTGCCTCTTCCTCATTTACACCGATGATTTCGGTAACAATTCTTATCATACGATTTTTAAGCTTTTCGTTTGTCGGGCGTAAGTTTATCATCATATTTTCATAGACGTTACCAAGCTTTATCATTGTAACCGTGGAGAGCATATTCAAAATTATTTTTTGTGCAGTGCCTGCCTTCATACGTGTGGAGCCTGTAATGACCTCCGCCCCTGTGTCTGTTATAATTGAAATTTTAGCACTTTTGGTTATAAGAGTATTCTCGTTAGAGGTAATTCCTACTGTTTTACAGCCAAGCTCGTTTGCATAGTTAATAGCGCCTATTACGTACTGCGCATTTCCCGAAGCGGAAATTCCGACAACCACATCGTTTTTGGTAAGCTGCTTGTCCTTTAAATCCTTGATACCGCTTTCATAATTATCCTCTTCCCTCTCGGCGGCTTGAAACATACATTTTTCACCACCTGCAATAATACCGATCACCATATCTCTTGGCACTCCAAAGGTGGGCGGACATTCGGTAGCATCCAAAACGCCAAGTCTGCCCGAGGTTCCTGCTCCGATATAGATAAGCCTACCGCCCTGCGATAGCTTTTCTGCAATTATATCACAGGCAATTTCAATTTCGCTAAGTGCTTTTCTTACGGAAAACACCGCATTTTCGTTTTCCCTTTGAATGCACTCAAGCATCCCAGCAGTTGTCATACGGTCTATATTAGTGGTATCGGGATTTCGCATCTCCGTTTTTAACATTTTTTGCTCACTCATTATTCCTTTTCCTCCAAAGAGCCTTAGCCAGCTCCAAAGCTCCGTTAACGGGTGGAACGTCCAAAACCTGAATACTGCAGCTTTTTATATCATCACCAAGCTCGTCCAAAAGATATGGAAGCAATAACGCTTGGTTAGTCAATCCACCGCCAAGAATTACGGGAATTTTCTTATCATAGTCTGAAAAATGAGAAAGTGAAGCACGTATAAGTCTGGCAATTTCAGCTATGTGTTTTTTAAGTATAGAAACAGATACCTTATCTCCCTTTTCAGCCTCCTCAAAAACGTACATAGCGTAGGAAGACACCAGTTTGTTTCCACCACTGTATAAATACTTAAGAAGCTCTTCGTTTGAATAGCCAAAGGTTTGCTTTATCCTTTGTACCAAGGTTGTTTCCTCGCCTGTTCCGTCATATGCGGAAAAATAGGCGTTTATGGCATCCCTGCCAATATGAAACGCGCTTCCGCCATTATCGAATAAATAGCCCCAGCCTGCAATTCTTTTTGTTTCTTCCTTTTTAACCACGTAAGAGCATATTCCTGTTCCGAGAATCATAGTAATGCCCTCATTATTACCAAGTCCGGCAGCAACGATGTTGTTATTATCACTGCCCACATCAAAGGCGGCAAAGGACATTTTTTCAAGCATAGTCTTAATTTCATCTGCATAGATTTCGGATGCGCAACCGGCAATTCCCGCATACACCACTACAGACGAAAGAGGAACATCCTTACATACCTGAACAACGCCATCCTCAATTATGCGCTTCGTCCTCTCTATACCCACGGTATTAGGATTGCATCCATCCATAAAAAGTCGGCAAACTATCTTACCATTGGGATCTGACAATGCAAACTCTGTTTTAGTTCCGCCTCCATCAATTCCCAAAT
>JAZSGJ010000101.1:0-55730 GCA_045532675.1 Eubacteriales bacterium
TTCGTAGTTCAGTATTAGATTCATTGCAGAGCTTCGTTACTTTCAACTCATTCGGTTTTCTGTGAGTATATACTAATGCTCTTTATATATTTCGGAGTCTCGCATTAGCGAGGCTTTTTGTTTTATATTGACTTTTTATAAGTAATATATTATAATATTTAAAGTACATATTATCGTACATTATTTTGAGGTGGAGTATGGCGAAAAGGGAAAATCAAAAGCAAAAGCTATTCAGGTTGCTTGAAATTTTAATGAGAGAAACCGATGATGAGCACGGACTTTCAATGAGTGATATAATTTCAAGACTTAGAGAATATGGAATATCATCGGAAAGGAAAAGTATATACGATGATTTTATTACGCTTGAGGAACTTGGATTCTACGTCTCTCATACTCCAACAAAGCCTCCGCTATACAAGCTTGACAACAAGATATTTGAACTTGCAGAGCTAAAAATGCTCGTTGATGCGGTTCAATCGTCTAAATTTATTACAGCCAAGAAAAGTCGGGAAATAATAGAAAAGCTCGATTTATTTGCAGGCGCACATAAATCAAGGGAGCTATCAAGGCAGGTGTACGTTGAAGACAGAATCAAAACGGTTAATCCGTCAACAATTTACAGCATTGATTCGATTCATAATGCTATAAACGATGATAAAAAGCTTAGGTTTAAATATTTTGATTATGACGGTGAAAAAAACAAAGTGTTAAGAAACAATGGAAATCCTTATACCGTTAGTCCATGTGCGCTGCTGTGGGATGATGAAAAATACTATTTGGTGGCGTATGATGAAGATGCAGAAATAATAAAGAATTTCAGAGTGGATAAAATGCTTGATACCACTGTCATGACTCAGGGCCGAAAGCATGGAGGCGCGCTTGATTATTTTAATCCGGCGGACTATTCGAAAAAGATATTCGGTATGTATGGCGGCAGGGAAGAGCTCGTGACAATAGAGTGCCGAGAAAAGCTTGCAGGGCCGATTATAGATAGATTTGGAACCGACCCCGTGTTTGCTAAAACTGATTTTGGATTCAAATTTTCTATAAGAATAATGGTCAGTCCGACTTTTTTTGCATGGGTGCTTGGATTCGGCGAGGATATGAGGATTGTTGGACCCGCAGATGTAAAACGCGAGTTTAAAGATGCACTAATAAAAATATCGGATAATTACAGAAATTGACTGGAAATATCGAATATGTAAATAGGAGTTTACAAAATATGAAATAATATGACATAATTGCCTTTGAACTTGACGGAACATTAACAAATCCTGAGCGTGGACTTATAGCGTCGTTTGCATATGCTCTTGGAAAGATGGGCGTAAGTATGCAAGGTTTAAAACGGAAAACCTTTTTACACATATCAGTGGCAAGTGTTATAAAGTTTTGCATTGTATATGTCGGGGGCAGGTTTGCCTGCCTTATGATATAAAGTATTCTCCTTGCCTCTTTGCTATAAATTCTTCCTTTTTCGGTAAAAGTAATAGGATTTGCGGTTCTGTCAAATTTTTTGAATCCTAATTCATTTTCGAGTTTCGAAATAGATGCGTTGAGAGCCGCTGTGATATAAACAGAGTTTTAGCCGCTACAGAAAAACTATGTTCTTTGTAGATTTTATACGCATATTTAGCTGAGAGTTCCATAGATATATAACCTTTCAGTTATGAAAAATATAACACTATCTATATTTGATTATTCTATAGATTTATGATATAATCAATAAGAATTAAAAACATTCTAGAATGGAGCCAAAATGGAATCATACGTTATTAGGGCAAGAAGACAGTTTCATATGTATCCGGAAATCGGATTTGACCTTTATAAAACTCTTGAGTTTATAAGAGGCGAGCTTGATAAGATGGGAGTTGAATATACCGAGAAGTACGGTAGGAGCAGTCTTGTTGCAACTGTAAATCCCGAAAAGTCGAGATTTACAATAGGAATAAGAGCGGATATGGACGCACTTCCGATAACTGAGCTTAACGACGTTTCTTACAAGTCGAGAATAGACGGTCAGATGCACGCATGCGGTCACGATGCGCACACAGCTATACTTCTTGACACCTGCAGAAGAATTAATGAAATGAAGGACAAAATTACCTGTCGCGTTAAGTTTATATTCCAAGCAGCAGAGGAATATTCGCCGTCGGGCGCTAAGCTTATGGCGGATGACGGAGTCATGGACGACATTGACTGTATAGTCGCGTTGCATATTGATACGGGATATAAAATCGGAGAGATAGGTCTTGCCGAAGGTCCTCAGAATGCGACGAGCGACGGATTTTACCTTGAGTTTTACGGCAAGAGCGCGCATGCGGCAAATCAGCAGAAGGGTGTTGACGCTATAATGATGGCTGTTCGCGCGTATACCGATATAGAGTTTATGATAGCCAAGGAAATTAAGGCTAGCGATCCGATAATATTTAACGTTGGCGCGATAAACGGCGGCGTTACGAATAATATAATTTGTGACAAATGTACTATGTTCTGTACATTAAGAACACAGAAAGATGAGAATGCGGAATACATTATCGGTAAAATCAAAAAAATAATAGCAGGCGTTGCCGACAGTGCAGGCGGAGAGGCAAAATTTGTTGAAAGCAAGCATTATCCCATTGTTGTTAATGACCCGATTGTCACAGCGAAAATCGCTGCCGCTGCCGAAGCGGTAGTCGGAAAAGATAATCTTCTTCCCAAGAAGATTCGCGGAATGGGTGGAGAGGATTTCTCATATTTTGCAATGAAGAAGCCGGGATGCATGTTCCGTCTGGGTGTTACAAATAAAGAAAGGGGATTTGGCGGTATGCTCCATAACGGAAATCTTCTTATTGACGAGGATGCGCTTGAAGTTGGTGTTAATACCTTTGTTCAATTTGTTCTTGATAATATGAACGGAATTGATTTTAATAAATAAAATTACGTGTTTACATAATATGAATTATAAAAAAGATGAAATCAGTCCTTGAGCTTGGCTTGATTTCATCTTTTTTATTGAAAAAGTTTTGTATTGTCTAAATTAATTTTGCTTTGAAAAGAATATTACACGGCTTTCAAGAGCAACTTCTTTCATTTTACTAAATATTCTGCTTCTTTCTTCATTATAGCGTAGATAATCAGCAGTGTAATTTTCAAAAGTTTTTTGTAGTTTCTGTGCTTAATTATTTTATACGTAGTATAAGCAACACATGGCGCAACAAATTATGTATTCAATGATTTTTACAACTTCGGGTAAAATAATCTTGAGGTGATTATAATGTCTATTGAATATTTAAATTCGCAAATAGTCGGTGAAGTTATATCGTATTAGCGTAAGCGCAAGAAGGTTTCGCAAGAGGTTTTAAGTGGGCTTGCCGACATTGGAAGAACTCATCTGAGCGCTATAGAAAGAGGCGAGCGGAAGCCAACGCTTGAAACGCTGTATAGGATAAGTATGGCTCTTGAAATTAAAATGAGCAAAATAATGCTTGAAATTGAAAAAAGACTTTAAAAACAGAAAGAGAAAACGAAAATTAATTCGTTCTCTCTTTCTAACGCAAATTGCAACTTTGCTTATGTTAGCGTAGGAATTATTTCGCTTCGCTGTTCTTTGCAACAACTTCTACTCCCTTGTAATAGCCGCAAGCCTTGCATACGCGATATGCAAGATTTACTTCGCCGCACTGAGGGCAAGCAACAAGGTTGGTGGGCTGTTCAAGCTTCCAAACGCTGGAACGTCTCTTCATTTTTCTCGAATGAGAAACCTTTCTCTTTGGTACTGCCATTGTGATTACCTCCTAAAGCGAGTCTGCCGACAGGCATTCTCTATATGTGTTTTTTATTTTTTCATTTGTTCAAGCAGCTTTTTGAGCGGTGCCATACGCGGATCAATTTCTTTTTCTACACATCCGCATTTACCTTCGTTCAAATTTTTGCCGCATCTTTGGCACAGACCCTTGCAATCCTCACGACATAGGAATCTAACAGGGAACTCCATTTCGAGCTGAGCGCGGAGCTGCTCGTCCATATCCAAAAATCCGTCTTCAATTATTGCGTAGTCATCAAGTTTATCCTCATCAAGACCGGAAAGCAAATTCCTCGGGGCGACGGTTTTCTCAAGGTCAAGGGAAAACGTGCCGCTTACCTCCGAAAGGCATCTTGCACACTCGGTAACATAATCTACCGACATGGAAAGAGTCATTCGCATATAACCGGCGGTGTTGGTAATTTCGCCCTTTACCTTCATGGGAGAAGGAAAACTTACACCGTAAAGAAAGCTTGCCGTATCCTCCGGATCAATATCGAGCATAAGTTCATAATCAAAAGACAAAAATCTGTCTCCGGCCAAAAGCGGTCTTAAATCAAGCTTCACCCGATTACCTCCCCGCGCTATGGATAGTAGCGTTTTTTGACGTTTGGGTACATTTTAGGCTATAATCCCAAAGACGTACACTATATTATATAACTTTCCCCATCTGTTGTCAAGAGTTTTTTTGAAAAAACAAAAATAAAAGATGAAAAAATTTGTTTAGTTAAAAAAACAGTCTTTAAGTTGCCGTATAAATATTTATATTATAATATTATATTGACATTTCAATTTGTGTGTTGTATAATTTATTCATAACATTCGTTATTAAAAAGGAGAAAAACATATGCTCTCTGATATTGAAATAGCTCAGTCTGTTACCCCTAAAAATATTCTTGACATTGCAAGGGAAGCGGGGATAGACGAAAAGTATATCGAACAGTACGGAAGGGTAAAGGCTAAGATTGATCTTTCGTTGCTTGAGGATATGAAGGATAAAAAGGAGGGTAAGCTGATTCTCGTTACCGCTATCACACCAACTCCTGCGGGAGAGGGAAAAACCACGACCACCATCGGCCTTGCCGATGGAATGCATAGGCTTGGTAAAAAGGTTTCTGTTGCTCTCCGTGAGCCTTCGCTCGGTCCCGTATTCGGAATTAAAGGCGGTGCTGCAGGCGGCGGATACGCGCAGGTTATTCCCATGGAGGATATAAACCTTCATTTTACCGGAGATTTCCATGCAATAGGCGCGGCGAACAATCTTCTTGCCGCAATGATTGATAATCATATTTACCAGGGAAACGCGCTTAACATTGATCCGAGAAGAATAACTTGGAAAAGATGCGTCGATATGAATGACCGGCAGTTAAGATTTGTTACAGACGGTCTTGGCGGACGTGTGAACGGAGTTCCTCGAGAGGACGGATACGATATAACCGTTGCATCCGAGATTATGGCGGTTCTCTGTCTTGCAAATTCTATTTCGGACCTTAAAGAAAGACTTTCACGCATAATAGTGGGATATACCTACGATGAGAAGCCAGTAACCGCAGGTGAGCTTAAAGCTGCCGGTGCTATGACAGCGCTTCTTAAGGATGCCTTGAAGCCAAATCTTGTGCAGACTCTTGAGGGGACACCTGCATTCGTTCACGGCGGACCGTTCGCAAACATAGCTCACGGTTGCAACTCTGTAATAGCGACAAAAACTGCTCTCAAAATGGGCGAGTATACTATAACCGAGGCTGGATTCGGCGCAGATCTCGGAGCTGAAAAGTTTCTTGATATTAAATGCCGTATGGCGGGCTTGATACCTTCAGCGGTGGTTCTTGTCGCTACAGTGCGCGCTCTTAAGATGCACGGAGGACTTGCTAAAACAGAGCTTGGAGAAGAGAATCTTACCGCTCTTGAAAATGGTATTCCAAATCTGCTTCGCCATCTTTCAAATATCAAAAATGTATACAAGCTTCCGTGCGTTGTTGCTATCAACAGATTCCCGACGGACACAGATGCAGAGATAGAATTTATAATTAAAAAGTGTCGCCGGATTGGTGTAAACGTCGTGCTTTCTACTGTATGGGCAGAGGGCGGAAAGGGTGGAGAGGCTCTTGCGCGCGAGGTTATAAGACTCTGTGAAGAGGAAAAGGGTGATTTCACCTTCGCATACGAGCCTGACGGTACGATTGAGGATAAGATTAACGCTCTCGTCAAGAAAATATACGGCGGAGACGGAATATCCGTTTTGCCCGCGGCGAAAAAGCAAATTGCAGCGCTTACCGCTCTCGGCTTTGACAAGCTTCCCGTATGTATGGCAAAAACTCAGTATTCCTTCTCGGACGACCAGACGAAGCTTGGCGCACCTAACGGATTTACCGTGACGATTAAAAATGTAAAGGTTTCCGCAGGCGCAGGATTCGTTGTCGTTCTTACGGGGGATATTATGACAATGCCCGGACTTCCAAAACTTCCCGCGGCTGAAAAAATTGATGTTGACGCTGAGGGCAGAATCACGGGTCTGTTCTGAAAATACAAAACGCGGCAACAAGGCAACGCCGATTACGGTATAGCCCGTGTCGCGTTTTTTTAGACAAAATTAACTCTGTGAGGCAGAAAATGAAATTAATAATCGCTTCAAACAACAAGCATAAAATATATGAAATAAAAAAGATACTCGGAACTAAATTTGCAGAAATACTTTCACTTAAGGAAGCGGGAATCACTCACGAAACGGTTGAAGACGGTTTAACGTTTTCTGAGAATGCTTTAAAAAAAGCAAAGGAAATTGCTGAGATATCCGGATGCGCGGCGCTTGCCGACGATAGTGGGATATGCGTAGATGTTTTGGGCGGAGCCCCCGGCGTTTACAGTGCGCGTTTTTCGGGCGGCGGTGATGAGGAAAACAATAAGCTTCTTTTGAAAAAACTTGGAAATGAAGAAAATCGTAAGGCTCATTATACCTGTGCGATGGCGCTCGTTTATCCAGATGGAAGACGGATTATGTCAGAGGGGTACATGTACGGAGAAATAACTGATAATCCCCGAGGAGACAGAGGATTCGGATATGATCCGCTATTTATTCCGGCAGGCGAAAGCAGAACCGTTGCTGAAATGACCGACGATGAAAAAAATGCTATAAGCCATAGGGCAAATGCTCTTGCAAAGCTTCTTTCAAAGCTTTGATTTTGGAGGCTTTTTATGGCAACGGTATTAACAGTTATAGAAATTATAGGAGTACTGTCCTTTTCGATTTCGGGCGCGCTTATGGCGATTGATAAGGAAAACGATTTTTTCGGAGTAGTATTCCTTGCGATTATAACCTCGTTTGGCGGAGGAATGCTACGCGATATTTTTATAGGAAATACTCCGCCACTGTTCTTTAAGCTTTTTCATTTGATTATCATAAGCGTTATAACTTCAACCGTGGTTTTTCTGCTTGCAACAATTTTTAAAAAACAGTACGTAAAACATGAGAATTTTGTTCAAAGCGTTAACAATTATCTTGATGCGGCAGGTCTCGGCGTTTTTGTTATTTCCGGTGCGAGAATATGTATGGAAGCGGGTTTTACGAATCCTTTTTTGATTATTATTATGGGGATGCTCAGCGGAACGGGTGGCAGCATGATGCGCGATATAATAATGCGGGAGGTTCCCGCGCTTCTTCGGAAGCATATATATTTGATGGCGGCGCTCGCGGGAGCAACGATATATTATTTTCTAATAAGATTCGGAGTTTCAGATGTTATTGCGGTACTGGTTGGTGCGATGTCAATAGTAGTTATAAGAATATTTGCTACCGTATTTAAATGGAATATGCCTAAGGCAATAGATTTCAAGAAGCTTGAAGAAGAAAATATGTAAATTTTTTTCTTTTACTTGACGAACACTTGTAAAAATATTATAATAATTATAAAGATATGAAATTACCGCGTGTATGCGGAGAGAGAGGTGTAACGTGGCGGAATTTGGCAAAACCGTATCTACGGCAGATAGCTTAAAAAAGAAGATTGCGGCTGGAAAGGCTATCGTCAAAAGTAAATATTCAAGTTGCAAAAGGGCAGCAAAGAGGCTTGTATCTTCACGTAATTATTTGAGCGAATCGCAATTGAAGAAAGAATCAAAAAGGACTTCGAGAGCCTCTGCCCGTTTTGCTGTTGCCGAAAACAGATACACTGCGGCTCTCAAATCGTATAAATCATGCCTTTCGCTTTACGATGAGCTTGTTGATGATGTTCTCAGACTTTATGACGAGCTTGTTATGACCGAAAACGTGAAGGGTGCAAAGAAAGCTCGTGTAGCGGCTGAAAAATTTGACACGCAACAGAGTGTTCTTAAAGAAGTTCTCATGATGATAGTCAAGGATATTGATTTTGACGAATCCAATAAAAATGAAAATAACGAAGACAAAAATTCGGTAAAAGAAATGATACAAGCAGGCGAAACAGAGAATAAGGAAGACACGGCGCAGCCTAAAGTACCGCCACAACAACGGCAACAGACACCTCCGCCTCCCCCAAAAAACAGCTATGCCAATTACGTGACGCCACCGTATTGTTTCCCGTCTGAGTATGCATACAGGTCCTACCAGCCACAAGGCATTAATATCGCTCCTGTCAGCATAGATATTTCTTCTATTGTAGAGAATGCGGTTTCTGCCGCTATGGAGAAATTCAAAGCAGCTCTTGATAAGCGTATAGACGATAGTAATCTTGGCGAAGGGGTTTCCAACACGCAAGTAGGAACGGTGCCGGTTATATCCGAAAAGGTTGCGGTAATGGAAGAAAACGTAGCGGAAAATGAGCAATACATAATTGAAAAATTGGCATCTCTTACGGAAAATCTGCAGAAAATGTCAGACGAAATGACCGAGCTTAGCGCAGCTTATATGCAGCTTGCAAACAAGCAAAAGGATGCGGTTGAGCTTCAGCGCAGAATTAACGATATGCAAAGAGCTCTGTCACGTGAGCTTCAGGGGGTTCAGGCAACTCAGAAGGTAATAAATCAGGATCAGGCTGACGTTTCGGCAGCACAAGCTGAACTTACCGAGCATCAAAGAGCAAACGCAGAAAATCAGAAACTGATTTGTGAATCTCAGGAAGGTATTGCAGAATTAGAACAATCGGTAATTGAGAAACAGTCTACAATTGAGCAGTCAATGCGTGACGTGCTTGACTCGCAAAAGGAAATAATAGCCGCACAGCAGGCTGTAATGAATGCAAACTTAAAGAACGTTGACCTTCAGCGTGAGCTTGCAAAAAAGCAATCAGAGGTAACGAACTTGCAGAAAACCGTTATTTCGGAATATAAGCAGGTAACCCGTGCGCAGAAAAACATTGCCTCCAAAGCAAAAAGCCGCAAACCGGAAGAAAAAGAAATAGCTGAACGGCAACCTGTAATGACTGAAACGCTTGCGGAAGAAGCAAATGCGATAGTTGCAGAAATAGACGCATCCGCAGAAGACTTGAAGTCCAAGACCAATGGAGCAGCTTCAAGCAAGGCAACGGATGGAGAAGTTGCTTTTGAAGACACTCCCGAAAATGAAGCAGGTAAAAAGGCTGAGTACGAAGACGAACGACCTAAAGCGGAACAGGCGGAATCAAATGAAAAATCAATGCTTCACGAAGAGGGTAAGTTTGAAGACAAGAATGCAGATGATGCTTTTAAGGCATAAGTTCTTTTAATATTTCAAAATATATTCTATTTCTGATTTTATTTAAGATACAAGAAAAGTCGGAGCCTTTTGCTCTGACTTTTTTTATTATTCCAATTCGGTTTTTTGTATACGGTATAATTATATTCTCGCCGCACTCCATTGATATTATTTCTGAAAAGAATATGCGACTTGCCTCGCTTTTCATATTTAAATATGACGGCTTGTGTGCAAGGATTGAGAAGTATGCTCCAATATGATTTTCCGATACGGTGAATTCGCATTTGGAAATTACATTTTCAAATGCGTTCTTATTTTTTACACATAAATGCTCAGAATTAAATATTCTTGAGAAGAATTTTGCTTTTGAAACAGCGTCTTCATAATCTACAGAGATAAATAAAGGTTTAAGGGCTACGCGCCTTGAGATTTCTTTTACGTCTCCTACGGTAAGTGTGCATGAATCACTGAGAAAAAAAGCGTAATATTTGTTTGGGGGACAGACATTTATTTTTAATTCGGGTACAAGTTTTTCGGTAACCGAATATACAAGTTCGTTTAAATATCGCATTTTTCACCAAAAAAATCCCCGCTTACGTCCTGCTTTCAGACATCAGCGGGGATAATAAACATAACGTAACTTAAATTATTACTGCGTTGTCTTCGCTGTCCTCATCATGTTGTGAGGCAACGAGCTGAACGTGGTATGCGTCAATTACAGCTTCTTCAAGAGAGTTTCTAAACTCGGAGTTTATTGGATGTACAATGTCTCGGTAAGTTCCGTCAGGATTTTTTCTTGAGGGCATAACTATAAAATATCTGTCTCTGGCATAGATCACCTTTACATCGTGAACTGCGAGGCAGTCGTCAAATGTAACAGACGCAATCGCTTTCATAGGTCCCTCGTCAAAAAACTTTCTAATTTTGATGTCTGTGATTTGCATAATCATAATCCTTTCTATACAGTGTCTTTTTTTATGATGCTGAATATATTATACAGTAAGAATGTTAAAAATATTCAAGAACCAAAAAAGCAAACCTTTAAATATTTGTTTAAATTTTGATAACGTTTAATGTACAAATATTTAAATTGCAGCGAAGGAGGAATCTTTTTGTCGAATAATATTTTTTTTTGTAAAAAAGAAGAAATATCTGAAATTTTGAGAAACAAGGCATCCCGTGTTCATTTTGTCGGAGTTGGCGGTGTGGGAATGTATTCGCTGTTTGTACTTACGAAAAAAATGGGATATTGTGTTTCGGGAAGTGACAGGGAGGTGTCGCGCTTTACAGATAGGTTGATTTCAATGGGTGAGAAAGTATGCGTAGGACACAGCGGGGATTATGTGAGCGGAAGCAATCTTGTTGTATATACGTATGCTGTCGCAAGTGATAATCCCGAACTTGAATTCGCAAAAGAAAACGGAATACCCTGTATATCCCGTGCAGAATATCTTGGAGTACTTATGGAAAACTATCAAATAAAAATAGGTGTTTCCGGTACTCACGGAAAAAGCACTGTGACAGCAATGCTTTCGCTCATATTTGAGTCCGCGGGAAAAAATCCTACTACGGTTTTAGGTGCGCTTATTCCCGAAACCGACTCACCCGTTAAAATAGGCGGCGACAATTATTTAATATATGAGGCGTGTGAATATAAGGATTCTTTTCTTAACTTTTCACCGACGGCGGCGGTATATACCAATCTTGAGTTTGACCATATGGACTATTTTAAGAATATAGAGTCGCTTGAGAGTTCATTCCTCAAATCAATGAATAAAGCTGATTTTTGTATTGTGAATACGGATGATGTAAGATTGAAATCTCTCGTGTCTCATGTAAAATGCGATGCCGTTACGTACGGAGTGAATGAAAAAAATGATTACAGAGCAGAAATAATCGGGGAAAACAAAGGTTTTTATTCTTTTAATGTATATTTTAATGAAAAGAAGGTTTCGACTATCAGCCTAAGTATTCCGGGCAGGTTTAACGTTCTGAACGCGCTTGGGGCTTTTGCCTTGGCTCACAGGCTTGGTGTTGATGAGAAAAATATTTCTATAGCACTTTCAAACTTCAGTGGTATAGAAAGGAGAATAGAGCGTATAGGAGATTACGGAAATCTTCAGGTGTATTACGATTACGCACATCATCCGACAGAAATAGAATGTACTGTAAAGACTTTGAGAGAAATGACGGACGGAGCGGTATACGTTATATTTAAACCTCATACCTATTCAAGAACTGCGGGGCTTTTTGATGACTTTGTTAATGCACTTTCTCTGGCTGACAGGGTGTATCTATGTGATATATCCGCGATACGTGAGGTGGCTATTGAAGGCGTAAGTTCTGAGGTGCTTGCAAAACGAATCGGTGACAAGGCCATATGTGCAGAGGATGAAGAAATAAAATCAATAATTGATTCATCCAGCATTGCAAGAAACAGCGGAGTGTTGATAATTATGGGCGCGGCAAATATGGATTATTTTAAAAAACAGTTTTCCAAATAAATGCAATCTTTTGACAAAAAGTTGTTTTGATGTACAATTAAGAAAAATATTGGGGGGTGAGACCGTGCCTGACGGAGATAGTTTAATCAGAAATTACATAATTAATAAAAACGGTCGGCAGGGAAAGCGGTCTCATAAACGGAGTTTTTACATTTAGTTTATAATGAGATGTTTTTTCTGTCCTATGCAGAAAGGAAGGATAGAAAATGAATGAAAATGTTAAAAATGACATAACCCTTATTTCGTCTGACAAGATAGCATTTGGAAGTGACTTGCTTGTTGATATGATTGAAAGCAAAAAATTTGCAAATTTAAAAAATGAGCTTAACAAGCTGCCTGCTGCTGACATTGCCGAGTTGTTTTATGAGACAGATGAAAAATATCACGCGCTAATATACCGCCTATTGCCGAAGGAAAGTGCGGCAGAGGTTTTCGTTGAAATGGACGCTGAGCTGAAGGAGCAGATAATAAACTCTTTTACCGACATTGAGCTTTCGGCTATGCTCGATGAGCTTTATATAGACGATACGGTAGATATTATAGAAGAAATGCCTGCCACAGTTGTTAAACGTATAATTAGAAATTCAAGTAAAGAAAATCGCGGAATAATTAACAGGCTTCTGAAATATCCTAAGGATTCAGCGGGTACAATAATGACTACAGAATACGTCAGATTTACGAAGGAAATGACGGTTGAAGAGGCTCTTTCCCATATAAGACACGTTGCTATAGATAAAGAGACTATTTATACCTGTTATATTACAGATAACAGACGCCATCTTATAGGTATAATTACTGCGAAGGAACTGCTGATTGCCAACCTAAAAACAAGGCTTTCAGATATTATGGAAGACTCGGTCGTTTTTGTTAACACAACGGATGACAGGGAAGATGTTGCGCGTAAATTTGACAGATACGGTTTTTTAGCTTTGCCCGTCGTTGATGCCGAATGCAGACTTGTCGGCATCGTTACGGTTGATGACGCTATTTCCGTTTTAAAAGTGGAGACTGAGGAGGATTTTGCCAAAATGGCAGCGATAACTCCGAGCGAAAAATCATATCTTAAAACCTCTGCGGCATCTCTGTTTAAAAATAGAATTCCATGGCTGATGCTACTTATGGTTTCAGCCACTCTTTCAAGCACGATACTAAATCGGTTTGAAGCGGCTCTTCCTGCTATTCTGCTTATTTTCGTTCCGATGCTTATGGATACTGGTGGAAATTGTGGCTCACAGGCATCTGTGACGGTTATACGCGCGCTGTCCGTCGGAGAGGCAAAAATATCTGATCTTCCAAGAATACTTTGGAAGGAGATTTGTGTTGGTGTCATGTGCGGCGCAGCGCTTGGTGCTGTTGCTTTATTAAAAGTGATTTTGATTGATAAGCTATTGATGCAAAATTCCGAGATAACACTTTCGGTTGCGCTTTCGGTTTCTGCTGCTGTTGCTCTCACGATAATTGTTGCCAAAATTATCGGTTCAACGCTTCCGATACTTGCAAAAAAAATAGGATTTGACCCTGCGGTTATGGCATCTCCGCTTATAACTACGCTCGTAGATGCAATAGCACTTGTCATGTATTTTCTTGTTTCCACCGTTTTAATTGTTAGATAGGCAGATATATAATTTTTAAGAGAAAAATCCTCGAAAATTTTACAAAAGGATTGAAATACGTGTTTCAATATGGTATAATATATTATTATATATAATCCGTATGGAGATTTAAAAATGGAAAGAACACTTGTAAAAAGCATTTATTCCGATTCGGAAAGCTTCGGCGGCAAGACTGTGACTGTCGGCGGATGGGTCAGAAACCTCAGAGACTCAAAGGCATTCGGTTTTATCGACCTTAACGACGGCTCATGCTTCGGAAGCATTCAGGTAGTATTTGAAAGAGATAAAATATCAAACTATGATGAAATTGCATCGATGAACGTTGGTGCGGCGCTTGTAGTTACGGGAGAACTTACTCTTACTCCCGGCGCAAAGCAGCCTTTTGAGCTTAAGGCTTCTAGGGTAGAGGTTGAGGGAACTTCGACGCCAGACTATCCTCTTCAGCCCAAGCGTCATACGCCAGAATTTTTGAGAGAGCAGGCGTATCTCAGACCGAGAACCAATCTTTTCTCGGCTGTATTTAGAGTAAGAAGTGAGGTAGCTTATGCTATTCATTCATTCTTCCACAACCGCGGATTCGTTTACGTTCATACTCCCATCATTACCGGCTCGGATGCAGAGGGTGCGGGAGAAATGTTCAGAGTAACCACTCTTGACCCTGAAAATCCCCCGAGAACCGAGGATGGAAAGATAGACTATTCCAAGGACTTCTTTGGAAAAAGTACAAACCTTACCGTATCCGGACAGCTTGAGGGTGAAACCTATGCCATGGCATTCGGTAACATTTATACCTTTGGTCCGACGTTCAGAGCGGAAAACTCAAACACCGCGCGTCATGCTGCGGAATTCTGGATGATTGAACCGGAAATTGCATTCGCAGACCTTAACGACGATATGCAGCTTGCTTGGGATATGATAAAATATATTATCAATCACGTAATGGATAATTGCACTCAAGAGCTTGAATTCTTCAACAAATTCGTAGACAAAACTCTTCTTGAGCGTCTCACCGCTCTTCGCAATGCCGATTATGCAAAGGTAACCTATACCGAAGCGATTGAAATTCTCGAGAAATCTGGAGCTGATTTCAAATATCCTGTATATTGGGGTGTTGACCTTCAGACCGAGCATGAAAGATATCTTACAGAGCAGGTGTATAAAAAGCCTATATTCCTTATAGATTACCCGAAGGAAATAAAGGCGTTCTATATGAGACAAAACGACGATGGTAAGACTGTTGCCGCAATGGACCTTCTTGTTCCAGGTGTAGGCGAAATTATCGGTGGTTCACAGCGCGAGGAAAGACTCGACGTTCTTTCTGCAAGAATGAAGGAGCTTGGTCTCAATGAGGAGGACTATTGGTGGTATATGAACCTTCGTAAATACGGCGGAACAAAGCACGCGGGCTTCGGTCTCGGCTTTGAACGTATCATTATGTATATAACCGGAGTATCAAACATCCGCGACGTTCTTCCTTATCCGAGAACAGTCGGCAACGCAGAGTTTTAACAATAAAAAAACGGCTTAAAGGCAGGTTCTCATAAGGATATTAATTAAATCTAAGAGAAAGTGTCAATTGAGAGCGGAAGCACAAAGAAAAATGCAACATGGACGGTAGTCTGTGTTGCATTTTTCTTTGTGCTTCCGCTCCTCAAAGCCAAACGAGGATAGGCGCAAAAACCTATCTTTTTTTGCAAAATTTATTCATTATAACCTTGGAAAAGTCAAAAAATCATCTTTATGAAATATTTCGTTATAGAGGAAGGACCGTTTTGATGTTCTGAAGCAAAAGACGGCAGAGGGTGTTACCGTTTGTGTATTCTATTATTACATTGGATGCATGAGTACACTTCCCGGTGATTATCACAAGCAACTCGGCAAATTCGGCATTGTAGCTACGCCGTTCTCTCGACTTCGCGGACAAGCCGATAGCGAGTTTAACAGCCGTAGCCACTGCAAGATCGGTGTAATTGACGGCAAGGTGGGATATACGGGCTGTGCAAACATTGCCGACGAATACATAAACGAAACCGTACGCTTCGGTCAATTGACGAAACGATGGCGAAATCCATAGAGGTTACACCCGATATGTTGAAAACAGGATTGTTCAGACGGTTTGTACATTTGGTTGTCAGAATATTTGCACTGATGCCCTAAAAGCCTATTTTATAACATTTCAGAAACATATCTCAAACAAAACGAAAAAATCGGTATCGTAAAATACAGTCATAAAACAAAAATAAAACAGAGAGGTAATTTATTATGAACAAGGACGATCAGCAGTTTATGGCGCAGAAGATCCGCACGCAGTATATGGAAAAGGAGTCCACCGAACTTGATGAACTCCGTGAGCTTGATGCCAAGGTCAAGCGCCCTGTAAATGTATTCGCATTCATTTTCGGAAGCATTTCCGCTATCATTATGGGCACAGGCATGAGCCTTATTATGACCGACATCGCAGAGAAGATCGGACTCGGTGTTGATCCGATGATTCCCGGCATTGTAATCGGTGTTGTCGGAATTGTGATGGGGTTTTTCAACTACCCCATCTATAAGGGTATTCTTGGCAGCCGCAAGAAGAAGTACAGCGCCGAAATTCTTAAGATCAGCGATAAAATAATGAATAAATAATTTAACATAAAAGGATAAAAACAAATCATTCCCTTACTGTACGGCTCTTTGGGGCTTGAATATATCACGAATGAAGCTCTGAATGCCGATGATATTGATACCCGAGGTTTTTGTAGGCGAGAGATGAAATGAATTTAACAGCTTCTTAATGAGCGAGGGATATGTATTGCTTGATGAAAGCAAACATACCTTTGAGAAAAATGGCATTTTATATTCTTATGTTTCTATTGAAGAATTAAAATCCTTTGCAGGAATAGAGCTGGCTGATATTGAACAGCTATGTAACGATGAAATCAAATTCAGGGTGCTTTCTTTAGTGCAATATGTAAAGGTGTACCGTGCATCCGCAATGGACGGTTATAGAATAACAGTTAGACAAAAGAAGGACAATGACAAAATAACTTTTATTGAGAGAAAACTAAAGACCAAAAACTAATTAACAAATTCCCATTTATCAAGTAGATATTAGACTAAGGCAATCCCAAAAACAGCGTTGCATTTTCTCAATTCAACACTTTTTCGTTTATGTTGTTCAAATCAAATAGAAAATGCTAAAATAATTTTGAAAAAGTTTCCCAAAAGGCGAAAACACAAACAAAACTTTAACATTTCTATATTATAATAGAAATATAAAAGCAAAAATGCGCCCTTGGAGGATGAAAATATGTTCAAAATTTTAGTTGTGGAGGATGACAGAGATCTGAACCGCGGCGTGTGTTCTTTTCTAAACTGCAGCGGCTACGAAGCGGTCGGTTGCCTTGATGCCGAAAGCGCATACGACGAGATGTACAAGACCACCTTCGACCTTATCGTGTCGGATATTATGATGCCGAACATCGACGGCTTTGAGTTTGCAAAGACAGTGCGTTCGCTGAACAACGATATTCCGATACTGTTTATGACCGCATGTGACGATTTCGCTTCCAAGCAAAGAGGATACCGCATCGGTATAGACGATTATATGATAAAGCCCATCGACCTTGACGAGCTTTTCTTGCGTATTGGAGCGCTTCTTCGCCGTTCCAAGATAGCGTCAAGCCGTCGGCTTGAGGTGGGCAATTTCGTGATGGATGCGGAAGAGAGAAGCACAACGCTTGACAGCGAGGAAATCTCACTCACGGCAAGAGAATTCGACCTTCTTTACAAGCTCTTATCCTATCCGAAAAAGACCTTCACGCGCACACAACTGATGGACGAATTTTGGGATGTGGATACGCAAACAAGCACGAGGACGGTTGACGTGTATATGACCAAGCTCCGTGCAAAGCTTGCGGGTTGTGATTCCTTTGAAATACAGACTGTACACGGCTTAGGTTATAAGGCGGTGATTAAATGAAGAAGGAGAAAAAAGCGAAAAAACTTATAAAAACGATCAGTAATTTTTTCATTTTCTTTTTGCTGGTTGCATTCGTAATCACTTGCTGCCTTATGCTCTTTGTTTCAACACTTCAAACGACGCTCGGTCACGAATTTACGGGCGAGGAAATCACCGCCGCCGCGAAATTCACAATGGTAAACGTCGTTCTCATAAGCATTGGAGTTGCGTTTATTGATTATCTTCGCCGCAAATTTGCAGTAGAACGCCCCGTTGCGAAAATAACGGAAGCCACCGAAAAAATGATTGAGGGAGATTTTTCGGTTCGTATTAAGCCTATCGGTAAATTTGCAACCGACGATAGCTTTAACGAGATCATCGAATGTATCAATAAAATAGCAGAAGAGTTGTCGGGTGTGGAAACGCTCCGCACCGATTTTATAGCCAACGTCTCGCACGAAATGAAAACGCCTCTTGCCGTGATGCAGAATTACGGGACGCTCCTGCAAGCGCCCGATCTGTCCGAAGAAAAGCGGATCGAGTACGCAAAGGCGATCACCGACAGTTCTCGCCGTCTTGCCAATATGATGACGAATATTCTAAAGCTCAACCGTCTCGAAAATCAGCAGATCTATCCTAATCCCATCACCTTTGATCTTGGAGAGCAGCTATGCGAAAGTCTATTGCAATACGAAAGCACGTGGGAGAAAAAGAATATTAAGATTGACACCGACATAGCCGAAAACGTGTTCGTATCCGCAGACGCGGAGCTTCTCTCGCTTGTGTGGAACAACCTTGTCTCCAACGCCTTCAAATTCACCGAGGATGGCGGCAAGATAACGATTGCGCTTGCGGCAGACGAAGAATACGCCACGGTCAAGATATCCGACACAGGATGCGGAATGAGCGCAGAGGTCGGCACGCACATCTTTGAAAAGTTCTATCAAGGCGACACCTCGCACGCAACCCAAGGTAACGGACTCGGACTTGCTCTCGTCAAGCGCGTGGTTGATATTTTAGAGGGGGGGATCGGCGTGGAAAGCGCGGTCGGCGTAGGAACGACCTTTACTGTCAAGATCAGGAGGGCTGATTATGGATTGGAAAAAGATAGGTAAAGCTCTTTTGTTTCCGCATATTGCGATTATGATCGTCCTCGTTCCGATTGCCACCGTTCTGCTCGTCGGCTCAATGGTGTTTATCGGACAAGATACGCCAATCGCGTATATTTCTTACGTTCTCGCAGCTTATACCTTAACGGTTTGGTGCTTCAAAATTCCGTATCTTATCAAATTTTTCAGGACCTTCAAGAACGAAAACAAATATGCAAGAAAGTGGCAAGAGGACACGCGCCTGCGTGTAAATGTATCACTCTACGGCTCACTTGCGTGGAATGCTTTGTACGGCATTTTTCAGCTTTGGATTGGCTTTTATCATCACACGTTTTGGTTTTATTCCCTAGGCGCGTACTATATATGCCTTGCTTTAATGCGCTTCTTTTTGGTGCGTCACACATGCAAATATGCGCCTGGCGAGAGGGTGCAGACCGAGCTTGAAAAGTATCGCGCTTGTGGAATTGTATTCCTTCTGATGAACCTTGCTCTCGCAGCGATCGTATTCTTTATGGTCTATTGGAACAGAACCTTTGAGCATCATATGATCACGGCGATTGCTATGGCGGCATACACCTTCACAGCGCTTACAGTGGCTATCGTGAATGTGGTGAAATACAGAAAATACAACAGCCCCGTCTTTTCCGCAACGAAAGCGATCAGTTTTGCTGCCGCCTGCGTATCTATGCTGATATTGACATCCACGATGCTTACGGCTTTCAGCGACGGCACGATGAATGTGGTATCGCGCAAATGGATGCTTGGCACAGTTGGAGCAGTGGTGTCACTCGTTGTGGTAGCACTTGCAATCGTTATGATCGTGCGAAGCACAAAGAAACTCAAGGAATTGATGAAAACAGAGGTTGAAAATGGATAACAACGACAAAGAAAAAATTGGATTTACTTACACCTACTCTGCTAAAGAGCAAGCAGAGTTGAAAAAGATCCGTGAGAAATATACGCCCCCGACGGAAGCCGAGGATAAGATGGTGCGCTTGCGCAGACTAGACGCAAGCGTGACGAATACAGCACAAGCGGTTGCCCTTGTATTCGGTATCATCGGTACACTCATCCTCGGTTTTGGTATGAGCCTTTGTATGACAGACCTTTGCGAGATTCTCGGATCTCACAGAGGTATGGCTATGCCTATCGGCATTATTATCGGTGTCATCGGCGGTACTATCGCAAGTCTTGCCTACCCCATCTACAATGCCATCGTTAAGGCAAAACGCAAAAAACTTGCGCCCGAAATTATCCGTCTAACCGATGAGCTTATGAAATGAGGTATGAATATTAAAGCCAAAATCAAAAACGCCATCTTGGAAATGTTTTTGGATGTTTCAACTGTCACCGACAAATGCGATATCACCGAGAATTTCATTTGTATGCAGTAAATTCGTGACAATACGGGAAGCGAAATAACGGTGTTTTAGACCGCATGGGCATATTTGCATTTCTACAATACTCGTCGATTAACTGTATGACGCCATGCGAGTATTATTTCTCCACTGCTGCGTGACGAAAAATCTCCCCCTGCTGCGTAGCAGGAGGAGGATGAAAGAATACTATTTAATTTAAAATTTCTTTTCTTGCCCATAAGGGCAAACTTTGTTTTAGCGTGATTTACCCGATTAGGATATCACTTTAAAAACAGCAGAATTTTTTCGATTCTTTATATTTTTTTGCCATCGTTTACTGCGTTGGATATTATTTTTACGATTATATCAGAAATTTTTTCCATTGATTCAATTGATATAAATTCGAATCTTGAGTGTGCATTTTCTCCCCCGGTACAAATATTGGGGCAGGGAAGCCCCATAAACGACAGTCTTGCTCCGTCCGTTCCCCCTCTAATAGGAATAACAACCGGTCGTATACCAAGCTCAGTCATTGCAACTTTAGCTCTGTCTACTATGAACATACAGGGCTCAATTTTTTCCTTCATGTTATAGTATGAGTCTTTTATTTCAATATCAAGAGTTCCATCGCCGTACTTCTGATTTATCTTATCTGCGGCGTTTGTAAATTGTTTCTTCTTGAGTTCAAACTTGGTTTTGTTGTGGTCTCTTATGATATAACTAAGTTTAGCAAGCTCTATTTCACCGGACATGGATATGAGGTGGTGAAATCCTTCGTATTTCTCTGTTTTTTCGGGAATTTCATTCTCGGGTAAAAGTGAATTAAATTCACACGCTATAAGGGATGCGTTTTTCATTCTGCCTTTTGCCGTGCCTGGATGAATAGATACACCGTGAACTGTTATTTTTGCACTTGCAGCATTGAAATTTTCGTATTCAAGCTCTCCGATGGGACCGCCGTCAATGGTGTAGGCATAGTCCGCGCCGAATGCTTCTATGTCAAATCTGTCAGCACCGCGCCCAATCTCCTCATCGGGGGTGAAGGCTATTGAAATTTTTCCGTGAGGTATATCCAATTCAATAATTTTTTCGAGTGCCGTCATAATTTCGGCAATTCCCGCTTTATCGTCAGCGCCAATAAGAGTGGTTCCGTCGCTTGTTATGAGGTTATGTCCCTTATAATCCGAGAGGTAGGGATATTCCGAAACCTTAAGAGAGATATTTTCATCTTCATTAAGAAGAATATCTCCACCCGTATAATTAACAATATTGAGTTTAACGTTTTCGTCCGATGCTTCCGGAGAGGTGTCCATGTGCGCAATGAATCCGATAGAGTTTACTTCTTTTTCTGTGTTCTTGGGAAGAGTTGCGTAAACATAGCCGGCCTTATCTACTTTTGCGTCGGAAAGTCCAAGCGCTAAAAGCTCGTCCTTAAGCGCCTTCGCGAAAATAAGTTGCTTTTTTGTGCTCGGACAGCTTTCACTGCACTCATAAGACATCGTTGGAAATTTTGCGTAGCTTAAAAATCTTTCATACGCCTTCATAATTTTTCAACCTCTTTACCGAGTCCCCGCAATGTTAATACGGTTTATAGCTCTTGCGAGCTTGGCTTTTGCTATACGTATAGCCTTATCATCAGTTTCGTGTGAAAGAGCCTCTTCTGCGCGAAGCTTTGCGGCTTTTGCACGGTCAATATCAATTTCATCAGAGAATTCGAATGTGGTGCAGACGAGCTTGGCTTCTCCGCCTTTTACCGAGATAAAACCGCCGGCGGCAGACGCTTCCTTTGAAACACCCTTTATTTTGAGCTTGGCTCTTCCAATTCCAAGCGTAGCAAAATAGTCGACGTGACCTCGCATTATTTCTACATCACCCTGTTCGGTCCTTACGAGTATAGCTTCGGCATTTCCGTCAAAAATTAATTTGTCAGGGGTGACTATCTGTAGGTGAAATTCATTCATAATCAGTTGTTTTCCTTAAGCTTTTTAGCCTTTTCCACAGCCTCGTCTATTGTACCGACAAAGAGGAATGCAGATTCGGGTAGCTCGTCGTGCTTACCGTCAAGTATTTCACGGAAACCTCGGATTGTTTCTTTAATGGGAACATATCTGCCTTCCATACCAGTAAACTGCTCGGCAACCGAGAAGGGCTGGGAGAGGAAACGTTGGATTTTTCTTGCTCGGCTTACGACAAGCTTATCTTCCTCGGAAAGCTCATCCATACCCATTATCGCAATTATATCCTGAAGCTCCTTGTATCTTTGAAGTATGCTCTGAACCTCACGTGCAACCTCGTAATGTTCGATTCCCACAACATCGGGCGAAAGTATTCTTGAGGTCGAGTCAAGAGGGTCAACAGCGGGGTAAATACCGAGGGATGCTATACCTCTTGAAAGAACCGTCGTTGCGTCAAGATGTGCAAACGTAGTTGCGGGAGCAGGGTCGGTAAGGTCATCAGCAGGAACGTATACAGCTTGAACGGATGTTATAGAGCCTTTTTTGGTAGAGGTAATTCTTTCTTGAAGCGTACCCATTTCGGTTGCAAGCGTGGGCTGATATCCAACAGCGGAGGGCATACGTCCGAGAAGAGCCGAAACCTCTGAGCCCGCCTGGGTAAATCTGAATATGTTGTCTATGAAGAGAAGCACGTCCTGACCTTCTTTATCTCGGAAATATTCCGCCATCGTAAGACCAGAAAGGGCAACCCTCATTCTTGCTCCCGGAGGCTCGTTCATTTGACCGTAAACAAGTGCGGTTTTTGAAAGAACTCCGGATTCCTTCATTTCGTTATAAAGGTCGTTTCCTTCACGTGTTCGTTCGCCGACACCGGTGAATACCGAAATACCACCGTGCTGTTTTGCGATGTTGTTGATAAGTTCCATGATAAGAACCGTTTTACCAACGCCTGCACCGCCGAAAAGACCTATCTTACCTCCTTTTGCGTAAGGAGCGATAAGGTCAACGACTTTGATACCAGTTTCAAGTATTTCGGTTATTCCTTCCTGTTCGGAGTATGACGGTGGCTCTCTGTGAATGCACCAACGCTCGTCGGTTTCGGGATCAGGCTTGTTGTCAACCGGTTCGCCGAGAAGATTGAATATTCTTCCGAGTGTTTCCTTTCCGACGGGAACTGTTATGCCCGTACCCGTGTCGTATGCATCCATGCCGCGAGACATACCGTCGGTTGATGACATTGCGATGCAACGTACCACATCGTCGCCAAGCTGAGTTGCAACCTCGCATACGATTTTTCTACCTTCGTGCATTATTTCTATTGCGTTCAAAAGGTTGGGAAGATGACCGCTGTCAAATTTTATATCAAGTACAGGTCCGATTATCTGTACTACCTTGCCGATGTTTTTTTCCATCTGACAAATCCTTTCTTAACTTAGGAGTTTTAAATTTCAGAGGCAACTAAAGAGCCTCGGAACCGGAAACGATTTCCGTGATTTCCTGTGTTATAACAGCCTGACGCGCTCTGTTGTATTTGAGCATCAGAGTGTCTATCATTTCGGCGGCGTTTTTGTTTGCGGCATTCATGGAGCTTCGTCTTGCTCCGGATTCCGACGCTAACGATTCGCATACTGCTGAATATATTATACCGCCGACGTATTCGGGAATAATTTTTTCAAGGAGTTCTTCTGCTTCGCCTTCAAAAATCGGGTCAGGAGAAAATTCCTTTTTTTCATTTTCACTCTTCTCAAGAGGAAGAAGCTGCTCGTATACCGGCAACTGAGATATCATTGAAACAAATTTTGTATAAACTAATACAACATTTGTGATATCACCGCGCTTAAAGGCTTCGCATATAATGGATGAGGCGCTAAATGCTTTACTTACGCCTATGCTTGCGACGCATCCGAAATCCGACGAAAACAACTCGCGTCCCCTGTGGATGTAATACTCAAGAGCTTTTTTTCCTATAGGCAGATATATAGTGTTTTTATTCTTTGAGAGTGTCTCTGTCATGCGGAAAATGTTTGAATTGTATCCGCCCGCAAGGCCTCTGTCACCCGCAATAACAACGTAAAGAGTTTTGCCTTCACGTTCTTCATGCCAGACGGAAGATGATGCTTCCGAGGAATTCTCGATACTGCTTATGGCTTCGCTGAGTACCTCGTAATAAGGGCGCGATTTTTCTGCTTTCTCTTTTGCGCGTCTTAGCTTCGAGGTGGCAACGAGTTCCATTGCTTTTGTAATCTGCATCGTGCTTTGCACGCTTTTCATGCGTGACTTTATATCATTCATGGAGGCTCCTGCCATAGCAACTCCGCCTTTCTTATTCCTTATTCAAAAACTTGTTCTTGCAGTATACGATTGCTTCGCGAAGCTCGGCTGTAGTTTCGTCTGTGAGCGCACCCGTGTCGCGTATTGATGCGAGAAGCTCCGCCTTTGTTGCTACGAGATAGTCAAAAAGCTCCTCTTCAAAGCAGTGGATATCCTCAATCTCTATTTCTTTAAGAAGATTGTTTACAACCGCAAATATTATAGCGACCTGAAGCTCTATCGCAATGGGAGAGTTTCTGTCCTGCTTCAAAACCTCAACAATTCTCTGACCCTGGTCAAGTCTTGCTTTAGTATCTGCGTCAAGGTCTGAGCCGAACTGAGCAAAGCCCTGAAGCTCTCTGTACTGAGAGTAGAGAAGCTTGAGAGTTCCCGCAACCTTTTTCATTGCCTTTATCTGAGCGTTTCCGCCAACTCGGGATACCGAAATTCCGGGGTTAACCGCAGGACGTATGCCAGAATGGAAAAGCTCGGTTTCAAGGAATATCTGACCGTCGGTAATTGAAATTACGTTAGTCGGAATATACGCGGAAACGTCACCTGCCTGAGTTTCAATTATAGGAAGCGCGGTAAGAGAACCTCCTCCGTATTCTGGAGCAAGTCTTGCAGCGCGCTCAAGAAGTCTTGAGTGAAGATAGAATACGTCTCCGGGATAAGCCTCTCTGCCCGGGGGACGTCTAATAAGAAGGGAAAGCGCACGGTATGCAACTGCGTGCTTTGAAAGGTCGTCGTATACGATAAGCACGTCACGTCCCTTATCCATAAAGTATTCGCCCATAGCACAGCCCGCATAGGGAGCAATATACTGAAGGGGGGCAGACTCTGATGCCGTTGCGGAAACGACTATGGTGTAATCCATCGCGCCGTTTTTATAAAGAGTGTCAACAACGTTTGTAACAGTTGACTGCTTCTGACCTATAGCAACGTATATACAAATAACGTTCTTGCCCTTTTGATTTATGATAGTGTCGGTAGCAATAACCGTTTTACCTGTCTGTCTGTCTCCTATTATAAGCTCTCTCTGTCCTCTTCCGATAGGAATCATAGAGTCGATAGCCTTAATACCCGTCTGAAGAGGAACGGAAACCGACTTTCTTTCGATAATTCCGTAAGCACGTCTTTCAATAGGGCTGTAGTCTGATGCTTCAATAGGTCCTTTTGCGTCGATAGGCTGACCGAGGGCGTTTACAACCCTACCTATCATAGCTTCACCGACGGGAACCGAAACAACGCGTCCCGTGCGTTTTACGAGGCTGCCCTCGCTTATTCCTACGTCGTTACCGAGAAGAACGGCGCTGACAAAGGTTTCTTCAAGGTTAAGAGCCATGCCGAAAGTTCCGTTTGAAAATTCGAGCAGCTCGTTCGCCTTGCACTTATCAAGTCCGTGAACCTTTGAAATACCGTCGCCGACAGATATAACGTATCCAATCTCGTCCTCCTCGGTTTTCTTTGAGTAGTTCTTAATTTGTTCTTTGATTATCTTACTGATATCATCAATTTTGGACTGCATTTCATCACCGTTAAATTACTGTATTTTTTAGGCTTTCTTCAAATTTGTCAAGCCTTGTTTTTATTGATCCGTCAAGCTGGATTCCCGAGTATCTGATTTTTACTCCTCCGAGAATTTTCGGATCAACCGTATTTTTGATTATAATATGCTTGCCCGTAATTTTTGCAAGCTTTGCTTTCATTGCGTCAAGCTGAGTTTTAGTCATGGAGACAGCGGTGACGGCTTCGACGTGTTCTATTCCGCGAGACTCGTCATACGCTGCAAAATACGTCTTAGCTACCTCGCCAAATGAAAAGACGGAGTGTCTTTCGCACAAAATTTTAATAAGGTTCTTAACGCTCTCGTCGAGGGAAGCAAACGCTTCGTCGATAAGCGTAAGCTTTTCGGTTTTAGTTATTGCCGGAGTGTCAAGCAATTTGACGTATTCCGGATTTTTTGAAAATGCTTCATTTGCAAGCTTTACGTCCAAAAGTACTTTTTCCGTATTGCCGCTTTCCTCGGAAAGCATGAAAAGAGCCTTACCGTATTCATTACTGAAAGCCATATCATTCACCTATTTCGTCTATGAAGCGGTCAATGAGGTCTTTATGCTCGTCTTCTTTGACGTCACGTTCGATAACAGCGGCTGCAATGCATATCGCCATATCCGAAACCTCGTTTTTGACTTCGTTTATAGCTCTCTTCTTTTCGAGCTCAACCTGCTCGGTTGCGCGTTCAAGCGTTCTTTGTGCCTTTTCGCTTGCTTCGGCGAGTATTTCTTCTTCGCGAAGCTGTGCCTTACGCACCGCTTTTTTCAGAATTTCCTCGCTTTCCTCGTTTGCTCGTTCGATTTTTTCTTCATATTCGGCTTTTAAAGATGCCGCGGATGAGCGGGAATTCTCAGCGTCCGAATACATGTCGTCTATTTCCTTCTGCCTTGAGTCTATCATGTTTTTAATAGGCTTGAAGAGCAGCTTTTTAAGGAACAGATACAGAACGAGAAGGTTGCACCAAGCGAAAAGCATCGTCCAGAAGTTTACGCCGACAAACGCCTCGAATTTATCTAAAAATACTTCTATTCGCATGAAATGTGGTTAGCCTTTCTTTATTCTTACTTAATGTTCATGAACATAAGAAGAAGCGAGATAACAAGAGAATAAATACCTGTCGTCTCGGTAATTGCGCATCCGAGAATCATATTGGTACGAAGATTGCCTGCTGTTTCGGGATTTCTTGCCATACCCTCAAGAGCCTTACCTACCGCGTTACCTTCTCCGATTGCGGGACCGATAGCGCCAAGACCCATACAAAGACCTGCACCGAGAGCTCTCGCAGCAGCAACTATAGAACCTGTTAAACCTTCCATTTTTAAAATCCTCCTAAAATATATATTTATTTATAAAAATCAACTATTGCTTTCCGACTCTAAATTTTCCTTTGGGGGCGGGCATGCGCCGCCTACGTAAACCATAGTCAGAAGAGAGAATACTAGCGCCTGAACAAATCCCGAGAACAGGTCGAAATAAACCGAAAGAAATGCGGGAATACCTACCTGCATAAACGGAATATCGCCGATTAGTCCGGGAAGCCAGCCGAATATAAGATTCGAAGCCAAGGCGAGCGCCGCATAAACGAGCGAGGTGAGAACAGAGCCGCCCGCGACGTTACCGAAGTGACGGAACGCCATTGAAATCGGCTGTGCAATTTCGCTGACAATATTCATCGGCGTCATTACGACTATCGGCTCGGTGAATCCTTTAAGCCATGATTTAAAACCGAAGTTTTTAATATTGTTATACCACACCATAACCGATGTGACGAGCGCCCACGCAAGCGTTACCGAAAGGTCAGCCGTTACAGAGCGGAATATCTGAGTCATTCCAATAAGCGTTCCGATAATGGAAGAAAGGAAGAGCGTTCCTATATACGGGGCAAATTTTAAATTATGCTTTCCCATCGTGTCTTCGACGAGATTGTAGAGCATTGTAACAAGCTTTTCAACAATCACCTGAAAACGTCCGGGGCGCTTAGTTATCTTTTTGCTTATAATGGCGCTTATTATTATCAGAATAAGAGTAACGACAAGAAGTGAAAGCATCGTTTGCGTAACGTTAATATCAAACCAAGGAGTATGAATTACAAAATATACCTTAGGACCGTTTACGGATAAATCCATTATTCATCACCTTTCCTGAATTTTTGTCTTAAAATAGATTCCACCGTTATGATCGGGCGGAGCATGAGAAGCGGAACGAGGGTTGCGATAACGTCAAACCATTTAAGTAAAAACGCAACTACAAGCGCCGCAAGCATAGTAAGAGTTCTTACAATGAATGAAATCTTAACGGCGTTCTGAAGAGCTGCCTGATGCTCGGCGGCAAATTTTTCTGCCTCCTCGTCATCCATTTCCTTCGTGCCTCTGGCTTCCATTGCTCGGTCGAATGCTCTGTTCGTTGATATCGCAAGGAATAAAAAATTCAGCACCGTAACGGCGGTGCCGAGAGAGACTCCCGTTATTACTTTGTACGAAAATTTGTTAATTATCAGATAGACACCGCATACGATAAGAGAAACAATTAATTCGCCTATCAGTATAAAAGCGGTTTCATAGAGCGGTAAATTCTTATTCTTCATTAGAGGGTTTTCCTGTTTTCTCTTTGTTTTCTTTGCTGTTTTCAAGTCGTTCAAGGTTTTCGGATGCAGTTATTGCAAACCTGACCATTGATACAAGTCCTGCTAAAACCCCGACGGTTATGAATATCGTGTACAGCCATTCCGGAGCGCCTGTATATCTGACTAAAAGCCATGACAGCGCAAAAAGAAGCGCTGCCGGAGTCAAAAGGCTGAATATAGCTTGTGATATGATATTCAACCCATACAAAAATCCAAAAAACTTTTTATGCATTTTGAGCCTTAACTTTAAATAAAAATTTAAAATAAAATTCCTTAAATAATATATTATCATAAAATCACATATAAATCAATACTTTAGACAAAAGTTATTAATTTGTCAAGGAAAAATATTTTATTATGGTAATTATTAATATAAATGCATTGACATTTATGGTCCAAAATGATAAAATGTACCTAAAAGGCAGTTGTCATCCTTTAAAAAGATGATTTACGGATAGGAGAATTTAACGAAAAAATCATTAAAAACCTAATTTTAATATCAATGTATATTTTTTGCTTTAGCGTCTTGCTCTGGAGAGCATACAACGCATAAACCGGGAGATGTATCAATATAAAATGAAGTAAAAGCCACTTGCACGTCGAGAGGAAGCTATGACGAGGTCGTTTATTGCTCCGTGTGCGATGTGGAGCTTAACAGAGAAACGAAAAAACGGATAAGATTGAACACACATTGCTTGACCCTGCAAGAGAAAATGATGTTGCTCCGACTTGCGTTTTTGACGGAGGCTATGATATGATTTCTTAATGTTCGCAATGTAATGCTGCGGCTAAGACAGAACATACCGCCATAAAAAGACACGAGCATCAATATGATGGGGTGCGTGTAAACTTTGTAACGGTTCAAAAAGCTCAGAGGGACTCAAATTTGAATTAAACGAAGACTGGAGAAGCTATACACTTGTAGGAATAGGAATCTGTAAAAGCAAGGATATCGTTATAGGCTTAAATAACGACCTTCCGGTAACGGCGATAGGTTGCTTTTTGGGAAAACCGCACCATAGAAACTGTTACGTTTGGAACTCAGAATTTGATTTTTGAGATAGATATAGCCGCATTTAACGGTTGTACAAATCTCAAGGAAATAAGATTGCCTAACAATTTAATGTCAATTGGTATTGACTGTTTTATGAATTGCAGATCTCTTGAAAAAATCATGTTTGGTACTTCTTTAAAATCTATTTCTTCAGTAGCCTTTTCCGGTTGCAGCTCACTCACTGGGATGAATTTTTCAAACAGTATAACGGTTATAGGCGGCTCTGCGTTTTCACCTTGTACTTCGCTTAAGAGTGTTGAATTGCCGAGCAATTTAATCAGTATCGGATCAAAAGCATTTTCCGGATTTTTAAATTTGGAAAATGTGGATATGTACGATAATTCAACAATCCTCAATTTAAATCCCCACGAAAATTGTGGAATACTTTGATAAGAATGAAAAATCTTAATAGCACAAATACCGCTTTCAATTTGAAGGCGGTATTTTTATAATTATTCTACTTTATTTTTAATAAATTCCTCGAAATCTATTGACAGAATTTAAATATAACCATATTACGAAAAAAAGTAGAAATATTCTTTTTTTAGCACGAGGTGTTTATGCAAATCAAAAGACAGAGTTATTTGAACAGGCTTATAAATAAAAAAAGAAACGGACTTATTAAGGTTGTAACGGGTGTCAGACGTTGTGGTAAGTCCTATTTGCTTTTCAATCTTTTCCACGAGCATCTTTTAGAAGAATGCGTAGACGAATCGCACATTATAGAAATTGCTCTTGATGACAGAACTAATATTAAGCTCCGCAACCCCGATAATATGCTTGAATGTGTAAAGGGCAGAAAATATATCAATTCCCCCGCAAAGTATTATTTGAGGACGTTGGACTTGTTGAGCATTACGGAAAAGACGAAGAAAGCAAGTCAACGAAGAAGCAGCTTGAGGTTGATTTCGTGGCAACTAAGGGAAGTAAAAAATACTATATCCAATCGGCATTTTCAATGTCTAATCCCGAAAAGATCGAGCAGGAGTAACGCTCTCTTAAAAGCATAAACGATTCCTTTAAGAAAATTATCGTTGTGCGTGATAACATTAAGGTTAGACGAAACGATTACGGCATCGTTACGATGGGAATTTGTAATTTGCTTCTTGACGAGAACAGGTTGAATTTGTGATAAAAATCAGGGAGATAATTATGAAATACGAATCTTTTTACTCAAATTCCGGTTGAATTAAAAACCTTGAAGGATGAGGTGATAAAATCACTTTTAGGAACAAGTAACTTTGACAGTAAAATGTTGCAAGTGATAATTTTGCAAAAAGAGGTTGAAATTAAGAGCATTTCAGAAAAAATCGCAGATCAAGAAAAAGAACTTGCAATACTGAATGAGACAAAGCAACACGCCTTTTATTTGAATATCAAAATGGATATGCAAAAAATCCCCCTACATCAGAGGAAATCTCTAACGTAGGGGATGTAAAGTGGGTATCGTTAGTAAAGTTAATGCTGTGCAGGATCAGGCATTTGCTAATTGTGGGAAACTTAAACAATCACATTGGGAAGTAATTTAAAATCGCTGTTCTCATCTGCGTTTTATAAATGATATTCATTGAAGGGGGTAATTATCCCTGATGCATTAAAAAGGTTGAGAGCTAAAATTTTGATTTTTGTTATTCCATAATCATCTTGTAAATCAGTTTCTGTTTATCGGGGGCTGTGTCGGTGAATGAAAGCGCGCTTAAAAACAAGTTTTCAGAGTTGCGTAGAGCGCTTTCGTTGTTTGTAAAAAGCGTTGCAAGAATGTCTCCCACGTAAATTCTGTCACCCGACTTTTTGTTAAGAATAATACCTGCGGTATAATCAATTTTGTCCTCTTTTGTTTTTCTTCCGGCGCCAAGCTCCATGGCGGAGAGGCCTATTGCCTCGGCATTCATCTTTGAGATATAGCCGTTTCGGGTGGCAATGATTTTGTGTTTAAATGAAGCTTTAGGGAAGAGGTCGATGTCGTCTACAAGCTTTGCTTCGCCGCCTTGGGCAGCAATCCACTCCTTGAATTTAATAAGAGCGTCGCCGCTGAAAAGAGCTTCTTTCGCCTTTTTCTTTGCGTCTTCATAGGAGATTTGAAGGGATAAAGCTGCCATTGCGGCTGCAAGAGATATGGATATTTCAGTAAGGTCGGACGGACCGTTTCCTCGCAAGGTTTCAATAGCTTCCTTTACCTCGAGTATATTACCTATTCCATATCCGAGAGGAATGTCCATATTCGTTATCAGCGCGGCTGTTTTTCTTCCGCACATATTACCGATGCTCACCATGTTTGAAGCAAGAATTTCGGCATCTGCCGGAGTTTTTACGAATGCACCCGAGCCGCATTTTACGTCAAGCACAATTGAGTGCGCGCCTGACGGAAGTTTTTTTCCCATTATTGATGAGGTAATAAGCGGAATTGAATCGACCGTTGCGGTCACGTCGCGTAATGCGTACAGTTTTTTATCTGCGGGAGCAAGATTGCCGCTCTGGCTTATAACAGCAACGCCGATATCTCTGACCTGCTTTCTGAAATCATCCTTAGATATATCCACTCTGTATCCGGGGAAGGATTCGAGCTTGTCGATTGTTCCTCCGGTGTGACCGAGTCCGCGTCCGCTCATTTTAGCAACCTTGCACCCGAGAACGGCTGCAAGAGGGGCAACGATAAGAGTTGTCTTGTCACCGACACCACCTGTTGAATGTTTGTCAGCGGATAGATTCTCAAATTCTGAAAGGTCTACGCTATCACCGGAATTTGCGATAGCATCTGTAAGAACGTAGGTTTCTTCCTTGCTCATACCGTTAAGACATATTGACATAAGAAGCGCGGACACTTGATAGTCGGGAATTTTTCCATCGGTATATTCCGATATAAAAAATCTTATCTCCTCTTCGGTGAGTGCTTCGCCTCTTTTTTTCTTGTTAATTAAGTCGTACATTCTCATTTTATATAATCCTTATTAAATCCGGAGGGTAAAAGCTCGGAAAAAGAAAACACCTGATTTTCGGAAAGAATCACCTTGAAATCACCCGAGCAGAATTCTGCCATGACCTGTCTGCAAACTCCGCACGGAGGGAATGACTCATTCGGTGCTTTGCAGTTTGCGCCTCCGGCAATTGCAATTGCTTCAAATTCACGCTCTCCCGCATTTATTGCGGAAAAGAACGCAACTCTTTCGGCGCACACGGATGGGGAAAAAGCTGAGTTTTCAATGTTGGTGCCTGTGTATATTTTTCCGGACCTTGCAAGCAGCGCCGCTCCGACGGAAATGCTTGAATATGGGCAGTATGATTTTTCTCGTGCTTCGCACGCAAGGCTGTATAGCTCTTTTTCTGAAACTTTCATTTTAATATATCCTTGCTTATAATTTCACACGCATCGGGTGTGAAGTTTATGTTAAGCATATCGCATACGGTTTTTGCTACCGTACCGAAGCTTTCGAGTGTTCCAAGATTTTGCGGCTTGACTTTATCTCCGAAGATTAAGAGAGGGACGTATTCTCTTGTATGGTCTGTGGAATTATCCGATGGGTCGCATCCGTGATCTGCTGTGATGATAAGAACGTCTTCGTCGCTGATTTTTTCTATAAATTCTCCGAGCCATGTGTCAAATTCGTTAAGCGCGTTAGCGTAGCCCACAGCATCCTGCCTGTGACCGTAGCTCGAATCAAAGTCAACGAGGTTTATGAAAGCAAGTCCCGAAAAGTCCTTTTTCAAGAGCTTTGACGTTATCTTCATTCCTTCCTTATTTCCGTGAGAAATAATTGCTTCTGTTATACCGCATCCTGCAAAAATGTCTCTTATTTTTCCAACAGAAATGACGTCAAGTCCCGAGTTCTTTATAACGTCAAGCATAGTTTTTTTAGGCGGCTCAATGGAAAAATCGCGCCTGTTTGCCGTTCTTACGTAATTTCCGTTATTACCGATAAACGGTCGCGCGATAACTCTTCCGACCGAGTGCTCTCCGACGAGTATTTTTCTTGCAGCGAAGCAGTATTCATATAATTTTTCAAGGTTAACCTTTTTCTCGTGTGCGGCTATCTGAAAAACGCTGTCCGCAGAGGTATAAACGATAAGGTCTCCGCTTTCCTCGTGCATAACTCCGTAATCTTTTATAACTTCTGTTCCCGAATATGGCTTGTTGCAAAGTGCCTTTTTACCCGTAGCCTTTTCAAATGCATCGATTATTTCCTCGGGAAAACCGTTGGGATAGGTTCTGAGAGGATTGTTTGAAACTATTCCTGCAATTTCCCAATGACCGATTGTGGTGTCTTTTCCCGCGCTGAGCTCTGTGAGTCTCGCTACTGCGGCAAGAGGTGACTCTGTTCCTTTTATAAAGTCTATGCCGTCAATATTTCCAAGTCCCAATTTTTCAAGATTTGGAAGATTTAAAAATCCGGTGTTATGAACGCTCCTCAGTGTGTTTGCTCCTTCGTCGCCGAAACTTTTTGAATCGGGCGCCTCACCGATTCCAAGCGAATCAAGTATTATCAAAAATATTCTTTTCATTTTTTACCGTTTAAAATTAAAGCCTTATAGCGGTGTTTAACGCGATTTCCATCATTTCAGTGAATGAGTTTTGTCTTGCTTCGGAGCTGAGTGATTCACCTGTCAGCAGATGGTCGGAAACAGTACAGATGGCAAGTGCGGATTTTCTTGCGTAAGCCGCATTCATGTAAAGCGCCGCCGTTTCCATTTCAACGCCGAGTATACCGAGCTTCTCCCATTTTTTTTGTGCATCGGGATTTGCGTTATAAAAAATATCGGAAGAAAGAAGATTTCCAACAGCGTATCTTGCGCCTATTCTTTCGGCTTCTTCAATTGCGATTTTCATCATTTTGTAGTCGGCAATAGGTGCAAATGTTCCTTCGAGGTTATACTGAACGGCAAAATTCGTAGTTGTTGACGCACCCATACCGATAATTATATCGCGCACCTTTACCTTTTCAGACATTGCGCCAACGGAGCCTATTCTCATTATATTTTCGACACCGAAGAAATTATAAAGTTCATATGAATATATGCCTATTGATGGCATTCCCATGCCACTTGCCATAACTGAGACGCGCTCTCCCTTGTATGTCCCGGTATATCCCTGTATTCCTCGTACGTTGTTTATAAGCTTTGCGTTTTCAAGATAATTCTTTGCAATAAACTGCGAGCGCAGAGGATCACCCGGCATAAGCACGGTTTTTGCGAAGTCCTCTGGAGATGCGTTTATATGCGGTGTAGGATAGTTTTTGTTCATAACAGCGTCCTTTCTTGACTTCGGTTTCAATAACCTGATCCGTTTTCGTTCTTTACTATTTTTACAATTCTGCTTGTTCCGAGTCTTGATGCACCAAGCTTTATGAAGTTTTCCGCATCCTCGAGGGACGATATTCCTCCGGCGGCTTTGATTTTTACGTTTCCGCCAATATGCTTTGTGAAAAGCGAAATGTCATCAGCGGTTGCGCCTCCCGTAGAAAAGCCGGTGGACGTCTTTATATAATCCGCTCCCGCAAGAGCAACCGCCTCACACATTTTAATCTTTTCTTCATCGGTAAGAAGGCAGGTTTCGATTATAACCTTAAGAATTTTGTCGCCGCAAGCAGATTTTAGAATTTTTATTTCGTCACATACCGCGTCGTAATGTCCTGCTTTAACCTCGCCGATATTAACGACCATGTCTATCTCGTCGGCTCCTGCGGACAGCACGTCCTGCGTTTCAAACAGTTTCGTTTTAGTTGTTGAGTAACCGTTTGGAAAGCCTATGACAGTACATATTTTAATCTTTCCATCGGCATAGTTTGAAGCTCTTTTAACAAAGCTCGGGGGAATACATACCGAAGCTGTTGAATATTTTATTCCATCATCTATTGTCGCTTTTATATCTTCCCACGTTGCAGTTTGGGAAAGAAGTGTGTGGTCGCATTTTGAGAGTATTTCTTTTACGTTCATTTTCTTTGCTCCTTTATCTTTTTCGTCCAGCATTTGTGGCACATGGCAATATAGGTTTCGTTGCCGCCGAGGAAGACCTGCTCACCCGACGTAACTATATTTCCAAGCTCGTCAATTCTTGCGCTGACGGTAGCCTTTGAGCCGCATTCGCAAATCGTTTTGATTTCCGAGAGTGAGTCTGAAATTTCAAGAAGTCTTTTTGAGCCGGGGAACAGCTTTGTAAGAAAGTCGGTTCTCAGTCCAAAGCAGATAACCGGTATATTAAGCTCGTCAACTATAAGTCTTAGCTCGTCTATCTGTTTTTCGGTGAAAAACTGACTCTCGTCGGAAATTATAACGTCGATACCATTTGCTTTGCTTAAAAAAAGATCATATATATTGCTGTTTTTATCTATCGGTTCACAGTTTGAGGAAAGTCCTATTCTCGAGGTGAGCATATCGCATCCGTCGCGTATGTCCGTTGCCGGCTTGATAAGCCACACCTTCATTCCTCTCTCTTCATAATTGAATTTTGTTATAAGCGCCTGAGCCGTTTTTGATGAGCCCATAGCACCGTACTTAAAATAAAATTTAGCCATAATCGCTCCAAAGTTTTATCGATAGAATAAGTATATCACAAATCAAATAAAAATAAAAGAGGTAACGGAGAATTTTATTTAATTTAGCAATTTTTAACAAAAAAAGCAAATTTATTTAAAAGGGTGGAAATTTTCCGAAAAATGTGATACAATATAAAATACGTCTTTACGAAAGGAGCATACCGATGAAGCTTATAATAGCCGAAAAACCAAGTCTTGCAAGAAATATTTGTGCCGGCATCGGCAAAATGGAGAAGAAAGACGGTTATTTTATAAACGAGAATTATATCGTGAGTTGGGCTTTCGGGCATCTCTTTTCTTTGGCGGATGTTGAAAGCTACACTAATGCGGAAAGCGGCAGTGGATGGACTCTTGATAACCTGCCGTGTTTCCCTGAAAAATTCAAGTTTGAATTAAGACGCGGGGAAGATAAAAAGGTAGATTACGGAGTGGAGAAGCAATTTAAGGTGCTTAGGACTCTTTGTAACAGAGAGGACGTTGACACTATTGTAAATGCGGGAGACGCAGACCGCGAGGGTGAAATTATCGTCCGTCTTTGCGTTGATAACGCTCTTAAAACAGAAAAGCCTAAAAAGCGTCTTTGGCTTCCCGATCAAACTCCCGAAACTGTTAGAGCGGCGCTTCTTGATATGAAGGACGAATCAGAGTATGACAATCTTGCAAACGAGGGGTACGCCCGTACTTATATTGACTGGCTTTATGGCGTTAATTTAACACGGTATGCCACTATCAGAACAGGAAAGCTGCTCAGAGTCGGACGCGTTATAGTTCCTATCGTTCGCGCTATATACGAGCGTGACATGGAGATAAAGAATTTCAAACCCGAAACGTATTACGTTATACGCTCAAACGAGGAAACAAACGGAGAACGCGTAGAGTTAATAAGCAAACAAAAGTTTACAAAAGACGAGCTTTCGAAGGCAAATGAGACGTCTTCACTATATAATAATACGGGGGCTGCCGTTGTAAGCGCCGAAAGCAAAAAAGATACCGTCCATCCCGGAAAATTATACTCTCTTTCAACTCTTCAAAACACCCTCGGAAAAAAATACAAGATGAGTATGAGTGAAAGCCTTAAGATTATACAAAAGCTTTACGAGGACGGTTATCTTACTTATCCGAGAACGAATTCAGAATATCTTGCCACGGCGGAAAAGGATAAAATGAAGGCGATAATTTCAAATATTTCAAAGCTTGGATATCCCATTCGCTTCAAGGATTCAAAATATATTTTCGACGACTCAAAAATAGAATCGCACTCGGCTCTGACTCCTACTTATAAAATTCCGCCTACCGAAAAGCTTTCTGAGAATGAAAAACAGGTTTATTCAACCGTATTTCGCAGATTTGTGGCTGTTTTTTGCGCAGAGGAATGTATTGCCGAAAAGAGCGAGATTAAGATAAAGGTCGGCGAGCTTGAGGAGTTTTCTTTAAAAGGAACGGTTATGCTTGAGCCGGGTTGGACTAAATATGACGATTATACGCAAAAGGACAAGTTGCTGCCAAAGCTTGCGGTTGGGGAAGCGGTAAATATCAAATTTGAGCCTGCCGAAAGACAGACGACTCCGCCGAGACACTATACAATAGAAACTCTTAATAACTACCTAAAAAATCCGTTTAAGGATGATAAAGCTAAGGCTAAGGAGCTTGAGGAAAGCGGTGAAGTAGACGATGCGGATGATTACCGAGCGATATTCGAGGGACTTGAACTTGGAACTGAAGCCACGAGAACGGGTATTATTGATAACGCGAAAAAGAGCGGATATATTAACTTAAAGAAGGACGTTTATACGATTCTTGAGGGCGGTGAATATCTTGTAGAATCACTTGGAAGACTCTCGATAGATATGGATAAATATAAAACAAGCGAGCTTGGCAAGGCTCTTAAAAGGGTTTTTCGAGGTGAAATGACCGTAATGGACAGCGTCTCGCTTGCTGAAGGGGAAATTGCTGAAATATTCAAGCGCGGCGGTTCTGCTCCTGTTCCTTCAAACACAAATACCGGCTCGTACGGTGAAATCGTCGGAAAATGTCCCGTGTGCGGCAGAAATATAGTTCGTGGAAAAACAAGTTACGGATGCATGGGATATAACGAGGGATGCGAATTCCGCATTGGAATAAATATATGTAAAAAAATCATACCGGTAAGTGAGGTAAGAAGACTTCTTGAAACCGGCTCGACTGCAAAGCTTAACGGCTTTATCTCTAAGAATGGAAAACGTTTTGACGGAAAGCTTGTTCTAAAGGACGGAGTGGCGGTTTTCAGCTTTGATTAAGCAGGTTGTAACTCTATTTCGATTTTGGCATAGTATGATACTAAGCGGAACAAAATCCGCAATAGTAACTCCCGGAGGAAAACATACATGAATAACAATTGCTTATGCCATCTCTTTGACGACAACTGCACTTGGATTATTATCCTCGCAATCGTTATCGTTTTCTGTTGCTGCTGCAATCATTGATTACAGGAGACATTTAGAGTAGCCGCGGCTCTCCGAATAAGCAAAAAACAGTTGCGCCACAAGCGCAGCTGTTTTTTTGTAATAAAAATGAAAACATAGCCGTATATTTAAATACAGATTAAATTTGCGGAGGGTTTTATGTTTATATATTCTGTGCGCGCGTCTACTATACGTTTTTTTTCGGTAATAGCGCTTACTTTAGCCGTCCTTGTCGGTATTCTTGCATTAGGGGGTGACGAAAAGGCATCTGTATTTGCTGCTTCGTCAAAGGTCGATTTTTCGGGTATAAAAACTAATGAGGATCGGATTGCTTTTATATCCGAGTGCGGCGTTAAAGTGAAAAACGATCCTGTGGAGACTGTTGAATTCAGAGTGCCCGAAAATTTTGACAGAGTGATTTCGGGATATAATGAGATTCAGAAGTCGCAGGGACTTGACCTTGAAAGATATAAAAATAAAAAGGTAACGAGATATACGTATGAGTCGGACGATTATAACGGAAAGGGAGCGTTTGTCAACTTAATCGTGTATAAGGGCACGGTAATTGCATGCGACGTTTCTTCAACAGATCCTGACGGATTTATAGAGCCGCTTGTTAAGCTCGGTTAAATTTTGATATCGTAAAAGGGGCTGTCACATTTGGTAAAACCGAAAAAGCCGTTTTCGCGGCTCGACGTATTTTTGTACGCCACACGCCACGAAAAGCGACGATTTTTCCTCAAATCTGACTATTCCCTTATCAAACTTTTTGGGTGTCTCAAATTTTGCATTTGAGACACCCCTTTTGTTTGTTTTATTTGTTTTTCTTTGCATTTATTTCTTCTTCGCGCATTAGTTTTAGAATTTTATCGGTTTCCTCGCATATTGCATTTACGAACAGCTCCTTCAATTCATCAGACCAATTACCCGAGTCAATTTCTTTGATAAATCTTTTTCTTTTTTCAGAGTCCATTATAAACCTCGCATTAAAAAATAATTATTTGTTGTAATTATTATATCATTGCTTATTAAAATAGTCAATTGCTTAAAATAATAAGTGGTTTAAATTTATTATACGTTTTATAATGATATTAATAATATTGTCGGGGTAGTGAACGATGTCTAATGGAACCGGGTTTAAAAATAGAGATAGATTTATTCAACTTGGAATTGCTATTGCTGCGTTGAGAAAACTTAGAGGAATGTCACAAGAGCAATTAGCGGAAAAGGCCGGTATAAGCCGTTCGCAGATGAGTATAATTGAAGCGCCTAATATGACTCGCTCCTTTTCCTTGGAAATCTTTTTTAATATAGCTGATGCTTTAGAAATTAAGCCATCACAATTATTAGAGTCCTCTTTGTTTTGTGAGGATGTTGTTAATAGTAAATAATAAAAAATCCGCCATTTTAAGTGGCGGATTTTTTATGAAAAATTTAATTGTTTGTGTATTTAAAAATTAAATTAATCCTCTATTGTATATTTTTGATTAAACTTGTCGATCAGCAGCGCGGCAACAGCGCCAAACGCAATGCATACGAGATTGATAACTGCCATAAGCACCGACTCAGTGAAGCTCTTAAACGGTATTATCATAACCGTAGCTGCTATAACAATACCGATAATTGCATGGAAGGAAACAGAATAAAACCTATTGAAGAGGGCATTTATTGCCTTAGCGAACATAATCACGGTGACTATAGCTCCTATAGCGCCCGGGATTAATATTGAAAAATTCAGATGCCCGATACCGTCAATAAACGTCTCGTAAAGTCCAAGCGGCATAAGCAGGGTGGAAAAGCTCATGCCAGGTGCAATAACGCTGAGAGCTAAGCAGAAGCCACAAAATACATACCAGAGGAAATTAGGAGTGATTGATACCGAAAGAAGTTTCAACGAAATCAAGAGGGCGGAGATAAGTACGAAAGCCAAAATCAATGAAATATAGGATTTCTTATTTCTGCCGCGCTCCCCGGCTTCTCTGAACAAGGAGGGCATCATTCCCGAAATCAGTCCAACGAATACGCAAATTGACTGGTTCTCAAATTTGTCAAGCAAAAAAGATAGAAGATTTGCTATACCGAGGAAACCGATAATTCCACCGATTATAACGGGAATCAATTTTGGAAAATGAGTTTTAAAATTGCGGAAAGGTGATGCGAGAAATTCCATAATGGTTTTGTAAATTCCAAATGCTACGCAAAGCACTCCGCCGGAAATTCCGGGAAGCACCGCACCAATGCCGATTAAGGAGCCTTGCATCACTTTTACGACAAACGGCTTTGCCTTTTTTTTCATGAAGTTTTACCTCGTCCGTTTTTTAAAATAATCTTTATACCGCAAAGAAATGTTCCTTCACGGAAAAATGTTTGTTTTGTTATATTTTCAGACTTTTTGTCTATTTATTTTCAAATTCATTTGCGACGGAAACAAGCAGCTCGCGTATCTTTAATTTCTGAGGACATGCTTCCTCGCATCTTCCGCATTTTATGCAGTCTGACGCCTTGCCTTTGTTAACTGTATGAACACCGTTGTAATAAAATCCCGCATTCCAGCCGCTGAAGATTTTTTTAGAGTTCATACACGCAAAAAGATCGGGAATCGAGATGTTCTTTGGGCATACCTCTATACAGTATCTGCACGCCGTGCATGGAATCGTATCCTGTGATTTATAAATGCTTATAACCCTATTAACCGCTTCGCGCTCTTTCTCGGTAAGCAGGGTAAAGTTTTTCATATAAGAAATATTATCTTCGGTTTGTTTGATATTACTCATGCCCGAAAGCACTGTTAAAACACTGTCAAAGCTTGCGGCAAATCTTATGGCGTAGCTTGCGTATGAGCCGCCTTTAAGTGAATCGAATACAGCTTTGGCTTCATCCGGCAGATTAACAAGGCTTCCGCCTTTAACCGGCTCCATAACAATTACGGGTTTATCGTATTTTTCGCATACCTCAAGGCAAAGTCTGCTTTGTACTGCCGCATCGTCGTAATCAACGTAATTCAACTGAATCTGTACGACCTCAATTTCGGGATAATCAGACAGTATTTTCTCGAGCATCTTGGCATTATCGTGGAAAGAGATTCCGAAATGCTTGAATTTGCCCTCAGCTTTTAGTTCAAGAGCTGTTTCATAAGCGCGCTCACGGGTGTATTTTTCGTAAAGCTTTGCGCTTTGCGCGTGCATAAGATAAAAATCAAAATAGTCAACACCGCACGCCTTTAATTGACTTTCAAAGAGCGGGCGTATTTCCTCGTTTTTCTTAAAATGAAATGTGGAAAGCTTGTTCGTCAGAATGTAGCTTTCTCTTGGATATCTTTTTACGAGGCATTCGCATAGTGCTGTTTCGCTCATTCCGTCGAGATATCCGTGCGCAGTATCGAAATAATTAAATCCGCTCTCCATAAATGTGTCAATCATCTTGTTCAGTTGGTCGTAATCTACAGTTTTATCCTCTCGCATCGGGAATCGCATACACCCGAAGCCGAGCTTCTTTTTTATTTCGGGAAAGTTGTTTTTCATATATAAAACCTCGGATTTTTATTATTTTTACAGAATTGCGTAATTTTAAAGTAATCCCGACAAAAAATCCTACCAGCCAAAACTTTTGGATGGAGGCAAGATTTACGAATTCTTTGTAGGGATTTTTAGAAAATTATTCTTTAATTATCAATAAATTTTAAAGTCAAGATTGAGATATCTTGAAAGAGCATTAAGATAGAAGTAATCACCGTAAACAGCCGTTTGGTCTATGCCAAGTTTCTGAGGAAGTGCCGCAGTAACGCGGAAAGTGAGTCCGTCGTAATCAATACCGAGCTCACCCGTGCATTTGTCGATTACGGAGTTAAGCATTTGCGCCGACGCGCTTTCGAAAACAGCTTTATGCTTAGCACTATCGGGAAGCATTTTGCACATCTCGTTCATACCGCAAACATAGATCGCCTGCAGAAGCGTCCTTAATAACCTTATCCGAAACGAAGTCGAAGTCCCAAGCGGGAATAAGGTCATCGGAAAGATGGTTAAGCATAAAGCAGGCAATTCCTCTATGTATGTCTACGAGGTAGCTCTCGTGGTTGTAGCATTACAAAAATACTCTGCGGCGTCAAGAGCTGTCTGCCTTGCGGCTTCATTTCAGGTGAGTTTGTAAGCTGCATCGGATACTGCCTTGATAAGCTTTTCTCTTGAAATTATGTAGGGCTTTGAAAATCTTTCGGGATTCGCGAGGGTAATTGTTTCTGTAATCATAATACATTGCATATATTTTTCAATACGAAAGTATTAACTAAAGTAATTATACATGTTTAGTAATGCTGTGTAAAGTTTTTTTGTTTTATATTTAAAGTAGGGATTAAACATTTTCGTCAGCCTCAATTTTTGCTTCTTTGGCATTTATCAGCGTCGCAGTTCCGTCATCATGATAAATTATGCGGTCTCCTGAGGTATTAATGCTGTCCTGATAATCAAGGAATGCTTTTGCAGAGGGGAATAGTGGAGTATGCTCGCTGATTATCGTTTTTGCTCTTTGTGCGCCGCCACCGAGGAGAAGCTTGAGCATTGCGAGTTGCCATCTTGCAGAATCCACAGCTGCTTTTTCAGGATCGGCTATCTGATAATCGTTTCCATGGCTCTTGCCGTCGGCGCCAGCGCAGTAAGGATGGACTACCGGCATTATAGCGGAGAGGTCGCCCATATCGGTGCTTCCGGTACTGAAGGCATTTTCAACGTTGAATACAAGACCGGGATTTGCGATTTCTGCGGCTTCTTTGCAAAGAAGAATCATGTTTTTGTCATTTACAAGAGGTGAGTAGCCGGGCATATCTGTTATCTCAATATTTGTCCCCATTGAGTAAGCCGCGCCTATAAGTGCCTGATTGACCTTGTTGTTTGCGGATGTCATTGCTTCAAATGTTTTTCCTCTGATATAGCTTTCAATCGATACCTTCTCAGGAATCGCGTTTACCATATCACCGCCGTGAGTAATTATGGGATGAAATCTTATAAGGTCGGTATCCTTGAAGGTTTCGCGTACTGCATTCGCTGCGTTAATTCCGCATGTTGCCGCATAAAGCGCGTTTTTACCAGCCCAAGGCGCGCCGCCCGCATGAGCAGCTACCCCTTTATATAACATTCGTTTGGCAATGCATCCCACAGAGCCGAGACGCACTCCGTAATTCTTTGCAGTGTGGACCATGAAGGCAATATCAACGCCGTCAAAGTATCCTCTGCTCAAAAACTCGCTTTTTCCACCGAAATATTTAATTTTGCCTTCGGCTTTAAGTTTGCTTCTGTATTCAATTTCAAGAAGTTCCTCTGCGGGAACAGCGCAAAGTCTGATTTTTCCCGAGAGCTTATCGAGAACCGTTTTTTCGGTTAGCGCTGCGGCAATGCCGAGAAGGGCGGCACACTGCGCATTATGACCACAAGAGTGTACTGCTCCGGTTTGTAGGTTGGCTTCCTTGTGAGTGGGGCATATTATTGAGTCAAGCTCGCCGCAAACGAGAACCTCGGGTCCCGGCTTTCCCGTGTCAACTACTGTATAAAACCCGGTTATTCCATCGGCATAAGTGAGCTTATATCCAAGTGATTCAAACTTTTTTGCAAGATAGTCGGTGGTTTCAAATTCTTTGTATCCAGTTTCAGGATGATTCCAAATATAACGCTCCGCGGCGAGTATCATATGTCTGTATTTGTCTATAGCGAGATTAATTTCCTTCATGGTTTTTCTCCTTTATAAAATTAGTTAACTGTTTTATCTTTTTTTGTCAAAAGAGGTCACGAGTGTTTTGGGATGCTCGTCGAATCCGAGCTTTATGATTTTATATTCTCCGTTTTTATAATCTATTTCGGTTATAAAATTGTTTGAAAGGCTTTCCGCATCACTTAAGCTTTGCCTGCGTAATTTTCCTTTTTCGGTTAGAGGTGCGTCGGTTTGACCGGTGTGCTACCTTTTGCGATTTTCGAGAGCGTTATCATTAAAATTCACCGCTGATTCATATATATAAATTATACTTTATTATAAACTGTTTTGCAATAGCATTTTGAATTTTAATATAAAATACTTTATATCGTAAATTCTCAAAGTAAATGCAAGCCCTTTGCTACTGTTGCATTTACTTTGAGAATTTACGCCTGATGATTTTCGAAAAATATGCGAACTTGAAGTATAAATACGGAAACCGTCATTTTTGGTGCAGAGGGTTCTATGTAGATGCAGTAGGGCGCAATAAGAAAGCTATTGCGGAGTACATAAAGAATCAATTACACGAAGATAAAGAAGCGGAGCAACCGAGCATAAAAGAATATATAGACCCGTTTACGGGTGAGCCGACAAAAGAAGGCAAAAAAACAACCCCTTTAGGGGTAAGCCTGTGAAATCTGCGCGGTTGGCAGACTTTTCGATGAGCCTATAGGCTCACCGAGCCGGTGTTACGCCCTAAGGGGCTGTGCAAGCCAGCGGCATAGCCGGTGGTCATGACTTGCCCTCGTTTTTTGCACAGCTTTTTACATAATACGCAAGGGCGTGTGAAATTATCAGCATGGCGAAAATGAAAATGTATCTGAAAAGCATATAGAGTATTTCGCTTGTTCTGTAAGTGCCAGAATAATTGATAAGGAAGCTTACCGTGTCAATTATTTCGGATGTTATTGCGAATATAAAAACGGTTAACGAAGCTCCGAATATTCCTTTGGTTTCGGGGGGTGAAAAGTCAAATGCACCGCCGCCGGAAAATGATTCCTTAAAATTTGATTTTGCTTTACTGTTCCGCTTCGCAAATATCCGCGTCAGGAATATTATGATAAATAAGAGGAAGAGAGCCTTTAGGTAATTTAATATTATGGTAATCAGAGCTATAAGGATTGCAAAAAGAAGCGTCACGGTGATTTCATATCCCTGATAAGCAAGCTCAAACGTGCGGTAAGGGAAAAGATAAAGAAATTCGGTAATGGAGAATGGAATAGCAACGAGCATTGCTTTGCCAAAGCCCCGCTCTTTATAGGTACAAAGAGCAAATGCGGATGTGATAAGCGGAAGTAGCATATACGATATTTCCGAAAAATAAGATGATATGTATATCATTGCCTCACTTTCCGTGACATAGGTCGAAATATAGTACAACAGAAAACGAAATATATTTACGCCTGCAGTTACAGCAAAAAATATATACGTGGGCTTGTTTTTTAATTTCATTACAGCTTGTCTCCCTTGTGAGATTTACACTATATTCTAACATAAAACACAAAAAAATTCAAGTAGGAGAATTTAAATGAGGAAAGAAAACAGATATTTTTTGCCGATTTACAAGAACAGATGCGTGTATTCCGAAGATTATCTTAAGAAATATCCTTTGGCGGAGTACGGAACCGTAGGTAAAAGTATTCTTGCTAAGGATATCGAATATTTCAGAATCGGGTGCGGAAATAAGCATGTAATTGTAGTGGGAGCGCATCACGCGATGGAGCATATAACAGCATCGGCGTTATATGACTTCATTGATTTTTTAAATGAAAAATTGACACGGGGAGAGACATTTTGCGGTGTAAATATACCGTTTTTACTAAAAAAATTTTCGTTTTGGATAATTCCATGCCTTAATCCCGACGGTGTTGAAATGCATATTTCGGGTATAGAAAAAACGCCGCTTTACGATAGGCAGATGCGCATGAACGGAGGTAGCTCCGACTTTTCCTCTTGGCAGGCAAACGCAAGGGGCGTTGATTTAAACCATAATTATAGCCAAGGTTTTTTCGAGTATAAAAGGCTTGAGGCAGCGGAGAGTATTACCCCGGGTAACACGCGCTATTCCGGAGAGTATCCCGAAAGCGAGCCCGAAACTCGCTCGCTTGCAAATTTTATACGCGCACTCTCTCCTTCGGCTGTTGTCAGTCTGCACACTCAGGGAGAGGAGATATATTCAAAGCCGGAATCTAACTATGTTAAAAGAATTGCCGAGAGGCTCTCGCTCACAGTAGGTTATAAATCTACGCAGCCAACCGGACTCGCCTCGTTTGGCGGTCTTTGCGATTATACCGGAGGGGGACTCGGAATACCTTCTTTTACGGTTGAGGTAGGGCAAGGGGAAAATCCGCTCCCCGAGTCTCAGTTTGCCGCAATATGCGATAGAGTAAGAAAGCTGCTTGTGCTTCTGCCGACATATTTATAACAACATTTTGTGAATAAAATGTAAACTTTTTTGGTTTGTCGAAATTTACGCTTGAAATTTCTTTGTGCGTGTGCTATTATATATAAGCTGCGTAAAATCGCAGTAAATATTATATCTCACATGGCGAGTAGGTTTATTGCCGGTGCTTCGTTTATTCGAAGTCGCAATATTATGTCGCCATGGCGGAAAAACCAAGGAGGAACATAAAATGTTCGACATTTCAATCAAGCAGTTGCTTGAATCAGGCGTTCACTTCGGTCACCCGACAAAGAAGTGGAATCCGAAGATGGCAGAGTACATCTTCACACAGAGAAACGGTATTCACATCGTTGACCTTCAGAAGACCGTTAAGAAGTTTGAGGAGGCTTACAACTATGTTGCTGAGCTTGCTGCAGAAGGCGGCACAATCCTCTTCGTAGGAACAAAGAAGCAGGCAGCCGACACCATTAAGGAAGAGGCTCAGAAGTGCGGAATGTACTATGTTAATGTTCGTTGGCCCGGCGGTATGCTTACCAACTTCAACACCATCCGTAAGTCCATCAAACGTCTTAAGGACCTTGAGAAGATGCAGGCTGACGGAACCTTCGATCTCCTTCCCAAGAAAGAGGTTGCAAAGCTCGTTAAGGAAATGCAGGACCTTGAAAAGTCATACGGCGGTATTAAGGACATGGGAACTCTTCCCTCAGCTCTTTTCGTTGTTGACACACGCAAGGAAAGAATCGCTGTTCTCGAAGCAAAGAGACTTGGCATTCCCGTAATCGCTATCGTTGACACCAACTGCGATCCCGAGGACGCAGATTACATCATCCCCGGTAACGATGACGCTATCCGTGCAATCAAGCTTATTGCAGGCGCTCTTGCAGATGCTGTAATTGCTGCTCATGGCGGTGTGCAGGAAGAGGTTTCTTCAGAGGAAGCTCCCGCAGAAGAGGCTGAAGCAGAAGCAGCAGAAGTTGTTTCCGAGTAATTTTAGAAGGAGAATATAAAGATGGCAGATTTTTCAGCAAAGGACGTAGCCGAACTCAGAAAGCAGACCGGTTGCGGTATGATGGACTGTAAAAACGCACTCAAGGACGCAAACGGCGACTTTGAGGCAGCAGTAAAAATCCTTCGTGAGAAGGGTATGGCAGCAGTAGCAAAGAAGGCAAGCAGAATTGCTGCAGAGGGTATCGTTGACGTTATGACTATCGGTTCCACAACCGCTATAGTTGAGGTTAACTCCGAGACCGACTTCGTTGCAAAGAACGCTATTTTTCAGGCATTCGTTAAGGATGTTCTTAAGACAATAATTGCAAATAAGCCCGCTGACATTGACGCTCTTATGGCGTGCAAGTTCGAGGGTGAGGGCGAGGGCACTGTAAGCGATGCTCTTGCTGAGAAAACCGGTACTATCGGTGAGAAGCTTTCTATCCGCCGCTTCGCAGTTGTTGAGGGCACAGTTTCCACTTATATCCACGGTCTTGGCGCCACAGGCGTTGTAGTAAGCTTTGATACAGACGTTGCTGATAAGGCTGAGTTTGCAGAATGCGCAAAGAACGTTGCTCTTCAGACTGCCGCTATGCCCGTTCAGTATCTTGATAAGGACGCTGTTCCCTCTGAGGTTCTTGCAGAGGAGAAGGCTATTCTCATTAAGCAGATGCAGCAGGATCCCAAGATGGCTAACAAGCCCCAGCAGGTTCTTGAAAAGATCGTTGAAGGTAAGCTCGGTAAGTTCTATGAGAACAACTGTCTTCTTCACCAGCTCTACGTAAAGGACGATTCTATGACCGTTCTCAAGTACGTTGAAAGCGTTGCAAAGGCTCTCGGCGGAAGCATCAAGGTTACAGGTTACGTTCGTTACGACAAGGGCGAAGGTCTTGAAAAGAGAGAAGAGGATTTCGCTGCTGAAATTCAGAAGATGGTTCAGGGCTAATTTCTTTCAGCTTCATAAATAATTAAAAAAGTGCTCCACCGGAGGTTATGTTTTTATAATCTGTCCTATGGGGCGCTTTTTTATAATTTAAATATTGGAAAAACGGTAAGAGAGAGGAATCATGAGCTTTTTGTTGAGCAATCCGACGGTATTCGTTATCGGTAAGGATTACGAGATGGTTTTAAGCCTTAAAGAAAACGGTATATGCTCGCTTATTATCGGCAGGGAGACCTTTTATGAGGAGAACACTGACGTTCTCAGCATCGAAATAATAGAAAAGTAAATTAAATAGTGGATGTTAAATTTATCGCGGATATCTCTGAGTTGAGATATCCGCGATGCTTTTTTATTGGATTTTTTCGAGGGGTTGCGTATTTACCGATTTGAACGGGGGCGCTATTGCGCCTGTAGGTTTTACGTAATCAATAGCGTTTAAGATGATATTTCTGATTTCGGGAATTTTATAGGTAGGATTCGTTTCGTGACCCGGCTGGAAGAAAAAAACCTTTCCGTACGCACGGTTAAAGACGCATCCGGAGCGCATAACCTCGCCGCCTTGGAACCAACCTATAAACACAAGCTCATCCGGCTCGGGAATAGAGAAGGGCTCGCCGTACATTTCATCCTTGGGAATATCAACGTAAGGCTCTTTTAGTCCGCGCGCTATTGGGTGGGCAGGATTTATTGCCCACAACCTTTCGCGCTCGTTTATCTCACGCCAACGAAGGTCGGCGGGAGTTCCCAACATTCTCATAAATATTTTGCTCTTATGAGAGGAGTGAAGAGCTACGAGTCCCATTCCGCGAGTTATATAATCCTGCACGAGATTAACGACGGAATCCGACACGGTGGTGTGGTAATGATGTCCCCACCATATGAGGACGTCGGTATCCTTAAGGATTTCTTCGGTAAGAGCGGTGCCGTCATCCTCACTTGTGTGAACTATCATTCTGACGTCGTGCTTTTCAGAAATTAAATCGCGAAGGCACTCGTTCATTCCCTCGGGATATGCGCGTTTTCCCTCTTCCGATGCCATTAATTTATTAAATTCGGTGAATATTGTAACCTTCATTTTTACTATCACCTATCAGTTAAAGTAATAAGGCTTACCCGTCTTTTCGGATTCGTAGATGCCCTCAAGGATTCTCGTTACGCACGCCGCCTGCTCTGCGGTAACGGTAAGGTTGCCTTTGCCGAGAATAGCGTTAGTGAAGCAGGCTGCCTCAAGGTCGTTGGGGTTATCGCCGTTTGCTACGTCAAAGAATGCAACGCCGCCTGCCTTGAAGTTGGGATTAAGAACGTACTGTCTTCCGTTTTTGATACCGTTGATGCGAAGCTCACTCTGGTTTGGCATATCTGCGCCACCCTTGTCACCGCATATAAGGGTAACCGCTTCTTTCGCGTCAACGTAGTTGAGCGCCCAGCTTGAACGAAGATTGATTACAGCTCCGTTTTTCATAACCACAAATCCGAAGGCAGAGTCCTCAGCAGTGAAGGCTTCGGTGTCCCAGTCGCCCCATGCGTTTCCGGTATTTGTCTGCTTATTGAGCTTGTGGAAGGTCTTTCCAACGCAGAAAGCCGGCTCGTAGTTGTTCATAACGTAAAGGGTAAGGTCAAGCGCGTGAGTTCCTATATCGATAAGTGGACCGCCGCCCTGTTTTTCTTCGTTAATGAATACGCCCCATGTGGGAACGGCGCGGCACCTTATTGCAGTTGCTTCGGCATAGTAAATCTCACCGAACTCATTTTCGTCGCAAAGGTCCTTAAGATACATTGAGTTTGCGCGGAATCTGTTCTGATAGCCTATAGTAAGAATTTTACCCGACTTGTCGCGAGCTTCTATCATTTTCTTAGCTTCTTCGTAATTCATTGCCATGGGCTTTTCGCAAAGAACGTTTTTGCCCGCATTAAGAGCGTCTACCGTAATTTTGCAGTGCTCGCTGTTGTGAGTAAGGACGAGGACTGCGTCTATGGTTTCGTCCTTGAGGAGCTCCTTATAGTTTTCGTAAACCTTTGAGTTTTCGTCACCGTATTTTGCTTTTGCGTTTTCCGCTCTTTCAATTACGATGTCGCAGAATGCGACAAGCTCCGCATCCTTGTTTGCGTTGTATGCGGGAAGATGCTTTCCGTTTGCTATTCCTCCGCATCCGATAACACCTAGTCTAACCTTTTTCATAATCTGTCTCCTTATATGTTTTTATTGTATTTGTTTATATTTTCAACGCTTTTTCTGATGTAATCCTTGTAGTCGCAAGGATAGCACTCAACTTCAAGTATATAGGTGTTAACACCCGACTCGTACGCCTTTCTGAATGCCGCTTCCGCGTCGCACTGTCCTTCACCGATTACCGCGTTCGGATATTCGCCGGGATTCCTATAATCAGCGCGGGAGTCCATATCCTTTATGTGAAGGGCTGTAAGACGCTTTCCGTATTTTTCTATAAGCTCGGTTGGCTTATGTCCTGCAGCAACCGCCCAGTATATGTCAAGCTCTGCTGAAAAGCCGTCGATATCACGCGTCATATCGTCAAGAAGGTCCATGCCCCCCTCAAACTCCTTTGCGTGATTGTGATAACCAAAGCGCACGCCGTGCGCGTCAAGCTCGGTTTTTACCTTTTTCACTTCTTCGATAAAGCTTTTATAGTTTTTGCCGGTCATTTTTTCAATTGGATGACCGGGAATATAAATCATAGAAATTCCAAGAGCGTCGATATAGGGAAGATTGTCTATGATATCGTCAAGTCTTATATGAGCTGCGAGCGGGCGAAGACCGTATTTTTCAAGCTTCGTCTTCATCTCATCGGGTGTGAGTCCGTAAAATCCCGCAAACTCAACCGTATTGCATCCCGCATCTCTAAGCGCCTCGAGAACTGTGTCAAGTCCGTATTCCTTTATCTCGTCTCTTACTGAATATAGCTGTATTCCAATGTTAATATCTTTCATTCTTTATATCCACCATGCCTCTCCGGGTTTTTCAACGATTATCTTATCTTTAAGGAACGCGATAGCTTTTTCGAGTCCTTCCTTTGGGGACATAAGACTGTCCTCATGCTCGATAGAAATAGTATCGTCGTAGCCGATAACCATAAGCTGTGAAAGAATTTTCTTCCAGATTATATCGTCGTTGCCATAACCCATGGTTCTGAACACCCATGCTCTTCCATTAAGGTCTGTGTACGGCTTAGTATCAAGAACACCGTTCTTTCTTACGTTATGCGCGTTCATAAGGGTGTCTTTTGCGTGGAAATAATAAATAGCGTCACCGAGATAGTTTATAACCTCTACGATATCCATGCCCTGCCATATAAGGTGAGAGGGGTCGAGGTTTGCACCTATAAGAGTGCCGACCGCGTCTCTTAAGCGCATAAGCGTTTCGGGATTGTAAACCATGAATCCTGGATGCATTTCAAGAGCTATTTTCTTAACTCCGTTTTGCTCGGCAAAATTAACTGCCTCGCGCCAGTAGGGGATAAGCACCTCTTTCCACTGGTAGTCAAGGACGTCGAGGTATTCGTTAGGCCATGCGCAAGTTACCCAAGAGGGCTGCTCTGCCTTAGGGTCGGAGCCGGGACAGCCCGAGAAGGTTATTATTCTGTCAACCCCTATCTGACCTGCGAGAACGCATGCCGCTTTGAAATCCTCCTCAAACTGAGCCGAGATTTCTTTATTCGGGTGAATCGGGTTTCCGTGAACCGAAAGCGCCGAAATGCCCATCCCATGCTTTTTGAATGTGGAAACAAGCTCATCGCGCTTCGCTTTATCCTTTGAGAGAATTTTCGCATCCGCGTGCTTGGTTCCGGGGTAACCGCCAACTCCAAGCTCAAATTCGGAAACGCCAAGGCTTTTAAGATACGCAAGACTTTCGTCAAGCGTCATAGCGCCGAGGGCGCCGCTTACAACACTAAGTTTCATAATAATCTCCTTGTAATTTTTTGTTTTGACTATTGACATTATATTCTTACAATGTTATAATATCATCAAATATTGATAAATTCAATCACAAAACTGTACTATTTAATTTCAAATATTGACTTGTTAGGATTTACAGGATAATGGAAAACATATTTTACGAATATAAACACGACAGAAGCCCCAAAATACAGGCGTTTAAAGGGCAAAGCACCAACGCCCCGCGTCATTTTCATAGAAATATAGAGGTTATATACGTAATAAGCGGCGAAATAGAAACGTCGGTTGGTGATGAGTCGTTTACCGCAAAGGCAGACAATATTATTTTCGTTCATAATTATTATATTCATTCATACAAGCCCAAGTCTAAATATAAAAAGCTCGTGCTTATTATTCCGTCAAATTATGGTAATGATATTGACAAGGTAATGAACGAATCGACATTGCCGCCTCTTCTTTCCGATGCGGAATATAACAGAAAGAATATACTCCCGCATTTTGAAAAGATTGTTGAGGAAAACGACACGCTTCCGCCGCTCGTTAAAAAAGGCTTTCTTAACGTCCTAATTGGACTTTTGTTTGCGCACTATCCGCCACTCCCGATAAAAACCCCGGGGAATATTGAATTTATGGTGGAGGTACTTCATTATATTGACGAGCATTATAAAGAGCCCTTAACGCTTGATTCAATAGCCGCTACTTTCGGCTATAATAAGTATTATTTTTCAAGAATATTCAATAAATACATCGGTGAAAACCTTGCAAATTATATTAATGTCGTCCGTGTACGAAATTTTATGGACATTTCAAAGGGGTATAAAAAACCGCAGATAGCAAAGCTCGCGTTTGAATGCGGCTTTGATTCGCTTCCCACCTTTTACCGCTCGTTTATGAAGATTTACGGCGAAAGTCCAAAAGCGTCTTTTTCAAAGAAACAGTAATTATGTCCTTGTTGACATTTTCAATTCAATATGGTAAAATATTTTAAAGGAGATTTTATGGGATACGTAATTGAAACGAATAACCTTATAAAGACGTACGGCGCAAAGCGCGCGGTCGACAGAGTGTCCGTACATATAGGCAAGGGTGAAATATACGGACTTATCGGAAAAAACGGTGCCGGAAAAACAACTCTCATGAAGACGATTCTCGGCTTGACGTTTCAGGACGAAGGTGAAATCCGTCTTTTTGATTCGGTTGAGCTTAACAAGCAGAGAGCGCGCATCGGAGCTTTGATAGAAAACCCCGGATTATATACTTCCGAGACGGCTTACGGAAATTTAAAGCTTTTCGGAATGCTTACGGGAAACTGTGATGAGGAAATTAATAATATTCTTAAGCTTGTCGGACTTGAAGGTGCGGGACGGAAGAAGGTAAAGGCATTTTCGCTCGGTATGAAGCAGCGGCTTGGAATTGCTATTGCGCTTCTGGGGAATCCCGAGCTTCTCGTTCTTGACGAGCCTGTTAACGGGCTTGACCCGTCAGGAATAAAGGAAGTAAGAGATTTACTTCTTGATCTTAATTCTAAGGGCGTTACCGTGTTTATTTCAAGCCATCTTATAGATGAGCTTGGAAAAATAGCGACAAAATTCGGTATTATGCGTGACGGCGCTCTCGTTGAAGAAATAACCAAGGATGAATTGCTTTCTGCATGCACGTCCTTTATTGAAATTACGGTTGACGATGCTGAGGCTGCAAGGCGTGTAATTGCCGAAAAGGTTAACGGTGCCGAGGTAAAGGTTGAAAACGGTGTTGTTCGCGTAGACGGAGACGAGATTAGTACCGCAGAGCTTAACAGGATGCTTGCAGCGGCTGATATATCCGTTTCCGAATTAAAGCACGAAAAGGTTTCATTTGAAGATTTCTTCATTCAAAGGATGGGCTGAATATGGGAAAACTCGTAAAATTTGAACTCTCAAAGCTTCCGAGGTCTTTGGGATTTATTATCTGTACCGCGATTATGGTATTTTTACTGTTTACTAACGTGCTTACCGTGTGGGGTATGGAGGCTCTCATGGGTGAGCTTGCCGAGGATATGGGAGAGCTTGGCGGTCTTTTGAAGTACGATATGATTATGTCGGTTTTACAGGCGGCGAACAACGCTTCGTTTCCTACTATCGCAGGTATAATTATAGCGATATCGGTCGGCTCCGATTTTTCGCACGGAACTATAAAAAATATTATATGCCGCGGATATTCGCGCACAAAGGTTTATTTTGCAAAGCTCATTTCAATAACGGTAATGTCGGTGATTATGTATCTTGTGACGGTTCTTTTCGGTTGGCTTTTCGGTATGGCGTTTTTCGGTTATTCGCTTCCTGCCGATAACTCGTGGATAGGAATACTTGCCGTTCAGTTCGTTTCGGCAATGGCAGTAGCGGCATTCTCATTCTTCATAGCATCGGTTTTCAGAAAAACAGCAATATCAATTCTCTGTATTATCATTGTTCCTACCGTGCTTCAGCTCGTTCTGACTTTGATTGACGTGTTTATGGAAACGACGCTGAGCGATTATTGGATAACAGGTGTGTTCGTGCTTCTTTCCCAAAGCGGAGTGGAGATTGGAAGAATTATTCCGGCATTGATTGCCTCTCTCATTTACGTTGCCGCGTTCGTTGCCGGCGGCTGGGTTATCAGCAAAAAATATTCATACTAAAAATGCGTATAAATAAAAAAGGGGCTGTCTCAAATGCAGTTTTAAGAGCGTTTGAGACAGCTCTTTTTCTATGCGATGAAGAAAAAAGGTGCAGAAAACAAAAAAGCCTCAAAACGAGGCAAAAAAAGCATGACGAAAAGAGGAACAGCAAAATCCACGTTTTTTGGAAGTTATACAATTCCGCGGAGAATTGGTTTAAGAGGCGTTCAGAGCGAACAAATCCAAGCCAATTCTTCCTTTTTTTGTGCGGTTGCAGAGTTTTTCAACGTTTAAAGCAAACGCAAGAAGAAAAAATTGTGTTTCTATATTCTTCTTTCCTCTCGTCAAAAAGCGTCTGAATCCGTAATCTTCTTTGAGTACACCAAATACACCTTCAACCTGAATAGATCTATTCATACACGGAAGTGTTCCTTCTTCGCTAGTCAATGCTTCAAGTGCTTTCGGTCTGTGTTCAAGTATTACCTTATTAACTTGAATCGTTCTGTACATATGCTTCATATATCCATACACGATGACTTCAAATATTGTGATTGGGTTCACTTCTCTCCAACTGCGAAGATACGTATTGAACAGTTCTGTATAGTCCAAACTCTCACAAATTTCCGCTACTTTGAATACAAAATCTCCTTCGGGAATACAAATTCCTAAATTTAGTGGCAATACTACT
>JAZSGJ010000009.1:0-13000 GCA_045532675.1 Eubacteriales bacterium
CATATGCTCCTTAACGAACGGTGCAAATTCGTCAACAATTTCCGATACTTTCTTAAGTCCGTCGTACATTTCGGGATTGTAAAATGGACCCTTTTCTGTGCCTTTTCTCAGTCTTCCCGTAAAATACTTATAATTTACTGCTTTGCCTATCTTTTCAAAAAATGCAATTACCTCTTTGTAATCCTCACCGTATGCGTGGCGGAAATTTTTTGAGCTCTTCAGCAGCAAAATCAACTACGTGATTTGAGGTGATTTTGTTAATTATGTACATAAGATCCTCCAAAATAAATTTTATTTATGAATTTAAGTAGGCTGAGATTTGTTAAATATTCTGCCGAGATCACCGCGGAGCATTCCGCGGTCCTATAATCTTTAAATTTCATCACATTTTGATATCATCATAAGCAGGTGATTTTAAAGCTTCTCGGCCGAAAAATCATTACGTTACCTAAGATTACGTTATTAATAAGATACGTACCGTAATTCATAAACTAAGCACAGTATGCCATATAAGAAAAAACAAGTCAACAAAATATAAAAACAAAATAAAAAATAATTTTTAAGGGTAAATCATACGTACATATACCTTTACTGGTATTATATAATCCATTTATCAACAAGAATAAGAATTAAGCACCGCAATTAAGGCGTTTTTCGTAATTATATCAACGATTGGTTTATATCAGCCGGGAGCTTCAAGTCGGTAAAAGGACTTCATCGCGTTTGATATTAACAACCGCTCGGTAAATGGGTCATGATGTCTTTAAAAAGCCGTAGAAAAGTTATATTCACGGCAGTAGAGATACCCCGTGTCGCATTTTAACATCGTATCTGTAGCGAAAGTTTATCGGGCAATCAATTAAGATAGGGACCATTTCAACGAATCGCGCCTCATTATACGGAGATATTACTTTAGTTCTTCCATCAAAAAGTTAACTGCGTTGTTTGCTGTGATTTTGATAATAATGTTTATTCTGCCTTATCGCTAAACGCGCAATTCACCTAGGTATATCATACCGGAATTTGCAAGTCAAGGAGAATTGGCAAAAAACAGTAATATCATTGAAAAACGTGATAAAATTTAATACGGAGAAATACCGAATGCCTGATTTATGGCTCCTCCGATTATTCTTGCGGCAGTTGTGGTTATCTCGTCAATTTCCTTAGGTGAGACCATCATTGCCTCGCTGTTTGGTTTAAGTTTTGCGTTGTCAGCAGCCCCGAAAATTCTCGAATCAATAACTGTAGGAACTCCTATTGCTATAACCGGAACTCCGATTGTATCTTCTGTAATAGCGTTTCTTGAATTTCCTATTCCGCTTCCCGGGAACAGACCCGTGTCAGAAATTTGAATCGTAGAACCAAGTCTTTCAACAGATCTTGTAGCAATAGCGTCCACAGCGATTATGGCATCGGGAAGAATCCTTCGGGATATGCCTTTTATTATTTCCGAGGATTCAAGTCCGTTTTCCGATGTTACACCGGGGGCAATAACTGCTATCTCTGAGCATTCAAGGGATTCAAACATTTCATTGTCAAATTCCCTGATATGAAGCGTGGGCTTTACAATAGATGCTGACTTTGGACCTATCGAATCGGGTGTAAGATTTCTGTTTCCGAGTCCTACGATAAGCAGTCTTTCGGGAATAGCTGACGTGCCGTCTATCGCTTCGCAAAGTTTTTTTGCGATTTCTTCCGTTGCGTCTTCAATTTCATCCTCGGAAAGCAGATCCATTCTTCCTGTAGAGAGTGTATCATATCTTCCTTTCGGGCGACCTATGCTTTTTGCACCCTCGTCCGAACTGATTTTTACAGATTCCCATATCCCGACGCTGCATTCAGAGCTTCTGTACTCGACTCCGCGCACTTCCGGATTTGCTCGTCTTCTTTCAACTGCAAGATCTGTAAACATACTCGCTTCTTTTTCTTTTCTGTCTGTGAAATAATTTCTCATTTTCTGCTCCGTTTTGTTCTTTGTTTCCAAATTTTTACTATGATTATTTCCACGATGCAATACATATATTCACAAGCACATAAAACTTGTTGATTTTTCACAACTATCCGGCGGGATATTTGTGCAATTAAACGAAAATTTGTTCTTAATAAAATTAACATTGAAAAATAATTATTTTTGTGTTAAAATATATTAGAATTTATTTTTAATAGCCGCAGGCGCGGCATGGGAGAACTGTATGAAAAGAATTTTAAGTATGCTTCTCGTTGCTATTATGCTTGTAAGCACCCTCGTTATTTTCACAGCGTGCGGAGAGCCTAAGGATGACGGAGCCGAAATTAGCGTTTATCTCGGTGATGAGGTATTTGATTTTGATCCGACTGATTACTACGTTGACAGTAACGCAGAGCAGGTAATGAGTCTTATTTATGAACCCTTGTTCAAAATAAATAAAAGTGGTGAGCTTAAAGGCGCGGCAGCTAAAGAATATTCTGTTGACGAAGAGGAAAGACAGATTGTTATAAAGCTTCGTGAGAGCTATTGGTCTGACGAAATTCGCGTTGAGGCTATCGACTTTATATACGCATGGCGCGATATCATTCTTGAACCTAATAACCAGAATCCCGCAGCAGCACTTTTCTATGATATTGAAAATGCCGTAGAAATTAAGAACGGAGAAGAATCTATTTATTCTTTCGGCGCGGTAGCATCCGATACTTATGAAATTACCGTTACATACCGTGAGGGCGCCAACTATAAGCAGCTTCTTAAAAATCTTGCTTCTGTTGCAACATCTCCGCTGCGTGAGGATATAGTATCGGTTGCAAAAACTCATTGGAGCAAGAATGTGACTACTGTTGTCACCAACGGTCCGTTCAGAATTGAAACGCTTAATCACGAACTTGGTGATTTCACTCTTTCAAGAAACCTGGGTTATCATCAAAAACCCACGGCTAAAGATTATACCGATAAAGTAAATCCCGCATCTCTTATCTCTTTCTTTACATTAGACGGAAAGCTTGAGCTTACCTATGCAGATATCGCGGACAAGACGGTATTTTATATGGGTAACGCTACTCTTGAAGACAGAAAGGCTAACGCAAAGAAGGCAACTTTTGCAGAGGATTTCTCTACGTATACATATGTTTTCAATACCCAAAACCCGCTCTTTGAGGATAAGAATGTCAGAAAGGCACTTTCTCTTGCGCTTAACCGCGAGGCAATTGCAGAGGCGGTAACCTTCGGAAATGCGGCAACCGGATTCCTTCCGAATGCTGTTGCAAAGTCGGTATATGGCAAGAAGATAGATGCGCGCATTGTGACAGAAGCTGCAATGGATGAGGCTAAGTCTCTTATTAACGGTGCAAATTTAAGTTCAAAATCCTTTACTCTTACGATTAATGACGATGAAGAGAGTATTGCTATCGCAGAGCTTGCAAAGGCTGCATGGCAGGAACTTGGATTCAAGGTTACAATCAAAAAGGTGGGCAGCGTTTCTAACGTTATCAGAGATGTGTCAACCGCTGAGGACATTACAATTCTTGATTCCGAGATTCAGACTCTTGTAAAAGATGCAGCATCCGGAAATGCTGGCTTTGATGTTATTGCAGTTGATTGGCAGATGTATTCAAACGATGCGTTTGTTGCACTTTGCGCATTCACATCTCATATGAACGGAAACGGACAGAATTTTGCTACCGGTAAGTTTAATAAAAATATCAGCGGTTGGACAAATGCTGACTATGATTCATATATGAATGCTGCATATTCTGCAAAAACCTATGTTGACAGAAAGGCGGCTCTTGCCGAGGCAGAGAAGATTCTTCTTGATTCCTGCCCTGTGATCCCTGTTCTTTACAACGAAAGTTTTGCATTTATCAGCAAGGATCTTTCCAAGATATCTACCGATGCATTCGGCAATTTCGTATTCACCGATGCAAAGCAAAAAAACTATCAGAAATATCTTGAAAGCGACGAGGATTGACCCGCTGTTCCGAACAATGTAGGGACTGTTGCTCACGCAACGGTCCCTAAATAATATATTAAGGATAAAACTATGAGAAAAAAGAAAAAATTTGCGCTTCGTACGGTAACTGATATAAAAGTATTTCTTCTTTTTTTAATAGATAACATCGGATATCCGATAGAGCATACCGATATAATTGATATAGTGTCCGAAAATACTGAAGAAATACTTCTTGATTATGACGAGTGCCTTCGAGAGCTTTCGGATGACGGTCATTTGCTTTTTGATGAGTATAACGGTGAAAAGTATTACATGATTTCTGATACGGGCCGTATGATTGCCGCAGAGCTTTATGACAGTATTGATAAAGAGTTCAGAGAAAGAAGCTTGAGATACGCTGCAAAATATACATCTTTGTCTAAAAGCGGAGCGACGGTCAGCGCATCAATTGATGAATACAACAATCGCTATAAGGTGGAAATGCGAGTAAATGATTCCACAGGCGAACTTATGAACGTATCGGTAACAGTTAAATCGCGTGTGGAAGCCGAGAAAATTAAACGAAACTTCGAATCGAAGCCTGACGGAGTTTACAGGGGAGTTCTTTTTTCTGTTACGGGAAAATTGGAATTTTTATCCTTGAAGTGATTTGTTTGGTAAAAATGCTCAAAATATAGCATCCAAAAACAGAAATAGTATACAAAGTTGAAAAAAGAAAATCCTTTTTTTGACAAAACTCTTGACAAAATGTTAACAAAAAGATATAATTATTCTATATGAAAGCGAAGATGTTATGGTAGAGTATAAGGATATGGAGCTTTCCGCACTGATTCATATGACTCGTGAGCGGGATGACGGAGCTTTTTCCGAACTCGCTCGTCGATATACACCCATGATTAACAGAGTCATATTCGGATTCTTGAATTCGACGCTTCGTTATGATGAGGCTTTTTCAGAGGCTTGCTTTGCATTTCACCGCGCTGTTTTATCGTATGATGAAGGAATGTCTGACAGCGTTACATTTGGACTGTATTCCCGCATATGTATTTACAGGCGGCTGTGTGATTTTACTTCGGTCGCAAAAAATAAGATTCCCGTTGTTGATTATGACGTGGAACTTGTATCTGCGGGAGGAAGTATTGAGCAGCGTATTGTTGGGCATGAACGTATGTCAGAATATCTTGCAAAGGCACGTGAGGTTCTTTCTGATTACGAATACCGTGTTTTCCTTCTTTACATAGAAGGTGACACAACGCAACAGATAGCGGATAAACTCGGGAAAAGCAATAAATCGGTGGAAAATGCAAAATCAAGAATGTTTAGGCATTTGAGAGATGAAAGCAGTTCGTTTGCCGATATTTAAACAGTCTATATGCCCCGGTAGCTTAAAGGAGAGCGTTGTTTACAAAGGTGTTGGTTTAAATCCGACTACGGGCAAATATTTATAACCTATTAAGTGAGGAAAAAAGGAACCATGTACGAGGACAAGACACTGAAGTGCAAAGATTGCGGCAACGATTTCGTGTTCACAGCAGGTGAGCAGGAATTTTACGCATCAAAAGGATTTGAAAACGAACCCTCCAGATGCAAGGAATGCCGTGCTGCAAAGAAGAATGCGCAGAGAGGTGCGAGAGAAATGTTCGCAGCTGTTTGCTCTGATTGCGGCAAGGAATGCCAGGTGCCCTTCAAGCCTACTGAAGGCAAAGCTGTTTACTGCAGCGAGTGCTTTGCGGCTAAAAGAGCTGACAAAGAGTAATAGTTTCGACTTTATGCCTGTAAAGGCTGAGTATAGAAACCGTCAAGGAAAAATTCCGCTAATCAAGCGGAATTTTTCTTTTCCGTTTTTAAATTTATTTTTAAAATATCTATATACAAATCTTAAAGTATATGATATAATAATATAAATATATGACTAAAAAAGTCGAAAGAGTTATGTGAAAATGGAAAAAAACATTGTAAACGAATCGCTTGTAAGCGGAAGAAATGCAGTAAAGGAATTGCTTTCGAGCGGTAGAGATATAGATAAAATATACGTTCAGAGAGGAGAGCGCGAGGGCTCTGTTAAAATGCTTATCGCAAAGGCTTCCGAGCGCAAAATCCCGATAATCGATGTGGAAAAATCAAAGCTTGATGCTATGTGTCAGGGCTCATCTCATCAAGGAATAATTGCCATGGCGGCAGCGCAGGATTATTCAACCGTTGATGAAATTATAGAATATGCTGAGTCGAGAGGGGAAAAGCCGTTTGTCGTGATATGCGATGGAATAGAAGATCCCCACAATCTCGGTGCGATTATAAGAAGCGCTGAATGCTCGGGTGTTCACGGCGTTATCATTCCAAAACGAAGAGCGGTCGGTTTAACTCACGTGGTTGCAAAATCCAGTGCCGGTGCGCTTGAGCATATGAGAGTTGCCAGAGTCACAAATCTTACGTCTCTGATAGATGACCTGAAGACTCGCGGATTTTGGATATATGCCGCAGACATGGGGGGCGAAGCTTATTTCAAAACCGATTATTCAGGTGCTGTTGCTGTGGTTCTTGGCAGCGAAGGATTTGGAATATCAAGACTTGTTAAAGAAAAATGCGATTTTGTGGTATCAATTCCGTTATACGGTAACGTTAATTCGATGAATGTTTCATGTGCCGCTGCAGTAATATTCACAGAGATTGCAAGACAAAGACATTCTTAAAGGAGGAAGAAAAGATTGCAGGAAAAAAACAATACCTCTCCCGAATCAATTGGGGGGATACTTGATAATTTGAAGCAAAATACCAATCAGGAGTCGGTTAGGGAGACAGAGTTCGTTTTTGGTAAAGAGGAAAATACATCAGCTCTTGTTTTTGACGATTCGGACGAGGATGAAGCTGAAGTTGTAGCAGAAACTTTCAAGCCTAAGTCTCAGGTAAAGTTTGAAACTGTTGAAGAAAGCAAACCGCTAAAGGCTGAGTTTTCTGTTCCCGAAAAATTTGAAGTAAATAAAAAATATGACACTCCGGCAAAGCAGGTTGAGGATGCTCCTCGCATAATAACAACTTACGTGCCGCGCTTTACGGAGGTCAGCGATACATACCGTATGGCAGGTGATACTCGTCCGAGATTTGTTAAAGAAACTAACGCTTCGGGTGAAAAGAAAATCCAAAAAGTTGATGTCGTAACGGATGAAGATATCGATCCGACTGCCGAAATATATGCCGAGCCTGAAGTGAAGGCGGTAAATAACGTTGTTACCGATGCTGTGGCTGATGAAGATGAAAAGCTTGAGTCTGCTTCTACCGTTTTCAAATTTACCGAAAATGAGTTGCCACGCGAGACGGAAAATATTTCTCATACCAGCACTGCGGTAGAAGACGTTGCCGATACGGAATCCGAGATTGTTGACGATGTTCCTTTAAAAACACCGGTCGAGCCTAAGGAATACATAATTCCGGATCCCGTGGACGAGCCAAACGCAGTCGTTGATTACACCGTATCCAGCGCACTTGCCGAGAGAAAAACGCTGGAGGATGCACCGGATAGCATAGGCGATGCTATTCCCGAAACCCATAAAGGAAAAATAACAGAGTATACCTCGTATGCTCAGCGCGACGCTATAAAGGATGGATTCCTTGATTCAATAATGAGCGTTCGAGTTCGCTTTTGGGTTTCTGCGGCTATTACGCTTGTGCTTCTCATAATTGAGGGTATGTTCATATTCGGCGTTGATATTCCGCGTATTCTCAATCTTGTGACAGTGCCCGGAGCTATGGCTATTATAGATATGCAATTTGTGGTTTGTCTATATTTCATTGCTCTTCCGGAGACTGTTGTTGCTGTGAAATATTTAATAAAGGGTAAGGCAACACCCGAGTTGTTCCTGACTGTATCTTTTGCTGTATCTATTCTTTATACTATAATAATTGCGATACAGTCACCGCACAAATACGCATTGCCCGGGCTTTTGTTTGCTGTTTACGCTATGGCAGCAATAGGAGGTACATATTTTAAGAAAAGAGCCGAATACAGGAGCTTTATATCTATTTCAACTAACGGTGAGAAGAAAATTATAGACAAAAAATTGACGAGAACACTTGAAGTCGAAAATTCAGTTCTTGATGGACTTGTCGAAGAGCATAAATCAAAAATTTCACGTATTTTCCGTACTGTGTTCGTTTCCGATTTCTTTAAAAGATGCAGAAAAACGACTGAAAATTCACGAAATGTTATTCTGATACTCGCCTCATCGCTCGGCGCCTCTCTTGTCACAGCTGTCGTATCCTTTTTTATCCCCGGCGGATGGGTCAGCGCAGCATCTTCTTTTGCTCTTGTTTTTATGATTTCTTGTCCCGCGATGTCATTACTTATTCACAAAACTCCGTTCTACTATTCCGTCTGTGAGGCTGAGTCGGAAAATTCGGCTATAATTGGTGAGAAAACTCTTTTTGATTATTCCGATGTTGATGTTATTACATTTAAGGATGTTGAGGTCTTTGGCGAAGATGACGTAACTATTCAGCGTATTATGCTTTATGGAAAAAGCGATAATCTTACCAAAGCGTTGAGACAAATGTCTGCTATGTTCATGAATGTCGGCGGACCTCTTGACCGTCTTTTCTCAAATTCCTTGGATCGCAAATGCGCTCCTGCACAGAATCCTAAAATTCAGAAAAACGGAGTTAGCGGAGAGATAGACGGAAACACCGTTTTTGCGGGTACCATGGATTATATGCTTGAAAACAGAATGAGAATTCCAAAGGATGAAGGAAGGCGTTCCGAAACTCTCCTTGATTCCACAAGAGTTATATATGCAGCTGAAAACGGTGAAGTTTACGCCAAATTTTATATCCGTTATTCGTTTTTCGAGGAATTTTCGATGCTTCTCCCAACCCTTGAGGATGAGGGGGTAACTCCGCTTGTTTATACACGTGATCCTCTCATAACGAATGAACTTATAAGTATTCTTACTGCAGGTACAGATAGAATAAGGGTAGTTAAGCTTCAATCGTTTCCGTATACAGACGATATAGTTTATCGTAAGATAAGCGTAGGCATGGTTACACACGGAGATAAAAACAACGCAATAAATATGATTCTGTTAAGTAAAAGATATGTGCGGCTTCAATCCCGTCTTGCGGTTACTGAGCTTTTGGCAATGGCTGTCGGTGGGGGCTTAGCAATCGTTCTTTCTCTCGGCGGAATGTCTCTCGTTCCGTCGTTCGCGCTTGCATTGTGGCAAGCTGCGTGGTGCGGTGTTCTTCATTTCATAAGCGTAAAAACATTTAAGAAATAAAGGAAATGACATTATGTCAGAAAAAAAGAAAATATCATCGGTATTAAAATCGGTAACTAAACCGGGAAGATATATCGGTGGAGAATATAATAGCGTAATAAAAGACAAAGCGGCTGTAAAATGCCGCTTTGCATTCTGCTTTCCGGATACTTACGAAATCGGAATGTCAAATCTCGGCGTTCGTATACTTTACGATGTTCTTAATAAAGATAAGGATATTTGGTGTGAGCGTGTATATGCTCCGTGGACTGATATGAAAGAAAAGATGGAGCGTTATTCGATTCCTCTTTCCGCAGTGGAAAGCGGTGATGAGCTCGTAAAGTTTGATCTCGTAGGATTTTCTTTGCAGTATGAGCTTTGCTATACTACCGCGCTTTCCATGATAAAGCTTGCCAATATTCCTCTTTGGTCTAAGGATAGGGAAGAGGATTGCCCGATTATAATAGCCGGCGGTCCCTGTGTTTATAATTCAGAGCCGATCGCTGATTTCTTTGACCTTATCAATGTCGGTGAAGGTGAAGAGGTACTGCTTGAAATATCCCATCTTTATATGAAAATGAAGGATGACGGAAGCTATACGAGAGCCGCATTTTTAAGGGAGGCGTGTCACATTGAAGGTGTTTATATTCCGTCCCTTTACGATGTAACATATAGCACAGACGGAACGATAAAGGAATATAAGCCGCTTTACGATGACGTACCGAAAAAAATCAAGAAACGCATCATAGCCGACCTTGATAAAGTTTCATACCCCGAAAAGCTTGTTATGCCTTATATAGAAACCGTACACGACAGAATTATTCTTGAGGTTTACAGAGGTTGTATAAGAGGTTGCCGTTTCTGCCAGGCAGGTATGGTATACCGTCCGATAAGAGAGAAATCTCCCGAAACGTTATGTAAAGCTGCTAAATGTCTGTATGAGAATACCGGTTATGACGAAATTTCTTTGATTTCGCTATCAATAAGCGATTATTCAAGGCTTCCCGAGCTTACGGACGGTCTTCTTTCATGGACGGACGATGAGCACGTGAGTCTTTCACTTCCTTCTCTCAGACTCGATAGCTTTTCGGAAGAGCTTATGAAGAAGATATCTTCGGTAAGAACGGGCGGACTTACTTTCGCCCCCGAGGCGGGAACGCAGCGACTTCGCGACGTTATTAACAAAAACGTTACCGAGGAAGATCTTGTCAACGCCGTAAATATCGCATTCCGCGGTGGCAAAAGCAGCGTTAAACTGTATTTTATGAACGGACTTCCTACGGAAACTCTTGAAGATATAGAGGGAATAGCTACTCTTGGAAAAAAGGTTATAGATACATATTTCGCGCTGCCCAAAAACGAGCGTCCTCGAGGAATTGGCGTTACTATAAGTGTTGCGTGCTTTATACCGAAGCCTTTTACTCCTTTTCAATGGGAAAAGCAGGATACTTTCGAAGAGCTCACAGCAAAGCAAGAGCATCTTAAGAAGAGCATAACAGATAAACGTATAAGATATAATTATCACGATGCGAAAAGCTCAAGAATTGAAGCGGTTCTTGCAAGAGGCGACAGAAGGCTTGCGCCTGCTCTTGCTCTCGCGGTTTCAGAAGGAGCTATGCTTGACGCGTGGGATGAATTTTTCGATTACGATCGTTGGATGGATTGGTTTGACCGTACGGGTGTTGACCCTGATTATTATACCGTTCGCGGATTTGGACTTGACGAGGTTCTTCCGTGGGATATAATAGATTGCGGTGTTACGAAAAAATATCTACTGAATGAGAGAAAGAAAGCTTATGAAGGTAAGACCACTCCGTCCTGTGCGGAAAACTGTAACGGTTGCGGCGCGAATAAGCTCGGAGGCAAAAACAAATGGTGCAAATAAACAATACTCCGATTAATCTTCGAGTAAAATTCAAAAAAACAGGGAAGCTGCAGTATATATCACATCTTGACCTTGTTCGCACTATGCACAAAATTATAGTAAGAGCGAAGTTGCCTCTTTGGTATACGGAGGGATTCAATCCGAAGCCCAAAATGGTATTTGCCGCCCCTTTGTCGATAGGCACGGAAAGCATGACGGAATTCGTGGATATAAGACTGAATGAGAAAATTGACGAATCTGAGGCGATGAAACGTCTTAATCTCAATATGACTGAAGAGATGCAGGCATTAGCGGTTTATTATCCCGAGCGCAAGCTCACCGAAATGAAATGGCTTTCTTATACTATAATCATAAAAACCGACTCATCATCTGAAAAGCTTGCAGAGAAATGTCGGGAAATTCTCACGGCAGAGAATGTTGAGGTTGAGAAAAAGAATAAAAACGGAGATTTGATAACCACTGATATCCGTCCTCTTATCAAAAGCGTTAACAGCGTTTTTGACGGTGAGAATATACGCATATCATGTGTTTTGTCTGCTGATGCATCTGCTTTTCTGAATCCTGAATATGTCATTAAAGCATTAAAGAGGAAATGCGGAATACTGTCAAGCAAAAATCTACTGTGCGAGCATTATTCTATAATGCGCGAAGCTGCTTATTGCGAAGATATGAGTGAATTCAGATGATTTTATAAAATACTGTCTATATTTATTCCAGAAAGCCGCCCAAGATGTAAAAGAGCATCTTTGAGACGGCTTTTTAGCGTTTTTACTCCAACGTAGTTTCCTGCATTAGCTGCTCCGATTATTTCCGAAAAACTTTCTTCGATATTAGTGAGGTCATCATGGCTTACGGTGATACTTATATATCTTTCCGCTTTTTTAAATTCGTCAAATACTGTTTCGAATTCTGTTGCGACATTCTCAATGCTGTCTGTATTTATACTTTCGACCTTCTTTGAAAGGCTTTTTGTTATGTGACCTATAAATAAGGAATTTGCATATACTGAAATAGTGAGCACTGTCAGTGTTATTATTGATATTCTAAGCGGTTTCATTTTTTTCATCCTTTTTTATAATATAAGTGTTTCCGCTGTCATCAACCGTCATGAGGAAAACATCACTTTGCTTAACTTTGTGACGTTCTAACTGTTTTTCCAGCCAGATGTCATTGTATCCGAGCGCTTTAATTCTCAATTCATTTGTTTCCTTATCTATTATAACTGTGTGCGAAAAACTCGTGCAATCCTTTTTTTCAAAAATCGATAACTTTCCGTTTTGTTCAAGTATAGCGTAATAAACTTCTTTTATATCGGCAATGCCTTGCATTCTTATTTCGCATAAGAGCTCGTTTATTGAAATCCTGTGTTTTCTCAGTGCTTCCTGTCTTAGAGTGCCTTGATATATTACGAATGTAGGTTCACCCTCTACGTATCTTTTTAATTTTTCGGATTTGTTTTTAGCTGTTGATATTATGATTTCAAGGCAAACAAGGAAAACTACGGGAATTATTGCATTCATAAGTGGAATATCGGGGTCTGCAATCGGAAGCGATGCCACCTCGGAAATCAGTAGGGTGGATACCAACTCGCTTATCTCAAGCTCACCGAGTTGGCGCTTGCCCATCGCTTTAAGTGAAATTGATACCAAAATATAAATTATAATAGTTCGAATGAAGATAGAAGCCATTTTTTTACCCCCCCTATTTGAAAGTATCTCGAAAAAAAATAAAAAAATTCAATATTTTTTCATTTAGGGTATTGACAAGTGAAAAAAACGGTGATATAATATAAAGGCTTCACTAGAGAAGCACTTGGTCATTGAAAATTGAACAACAAAGAAATTTCTTATGAGCACTGAAAAGTGCAGAGGAATCTCGTAAAACACTTTGAAAAGAAAGAAACTCAAGAAGTAAAGAAAGCTAAGACAAAATTAGCTCTGAAAAAGGTA
>JAZSGJ010000016.1:0-9639 GCA_045532675.1 Eubacteriales bacterium
GAGATATTGAAAAATGGCAGCATGTTAAGGGCATTGGTATTCTTGATACTGAAGAGGGACATCGTAAAGCAGAGACCCATTGGTCGCAATGTGACGGCGTTGGTAAGGTTGAATTTTTTATTAAAAGATGGTTGGATTAAAAATGAAAGTAAAATATGTTGGTGAATTCGATACGCTTGCATTTGAAAAAAACAAACTATACGACGTTATTTCCATTGAGAAAGGGTGGTATAGAATAATGACAGAACTTGATGAAGATTACCTTTTTCCGCCAGAACTTTTCGATATCATAGAAGAATAAATTAGCTCCGTGCTTTAATGCAGGGGCTTTTCTTTATGCAATTTTTAAGGAGATGTAATGGCAAAGCGAAACAATAAAATAGACACTGACGTTATCGCTTTGGCTGCGACAGGATTATCACAACGGGCGATAGCTGAAAAGTTATCACTTTCACAAGCAACAGTATCAAAGATACTGACAGAGGAGAAAAATAATCAAAAGTTATCAAACGGAATAAAAGTAATCAATGATTTTCAAGAGAATGAACGAGTTAGCAACCGAAAGAAAGCTCATGAAACAATAGATGATATCATTGATAGCTTAAAAGAAGAAATAAGAAGCGCATCTATAAAAGATAAACGAGAAACATTAAAAACACTGGTTGAATTGTTCGGACTTCCGGAAGATGAAGAATCTCAAGAAGTAACCGAAATCAGAATAGAGATAGAGGATGCAAGCGGCAATGAAACAGAATATTAAGATTGTAAAGCCGTATGACCGCATTCTGACGACGGATAAAACAACCGTTATAATGTATTCTCCGCGTATTTCCGGAAAGTCTTACGCTCTCGGTCAGATAGTATATATTTACGCTAACAAATACCCGAAGCATGATATTGTCGTGACAAGAGCTAATTACAATTCACTTGAAGATAGTTTATATAATGAAATTATCGCCTTTGCCGCAAATATCGGCTCTGGCGATTTTTATATTCCCCTGCGTTCACCGCTGCGCATAAAAACAAAAAAAGGAAATACGATATATTTTAAAGGTATTGGCGGTGCTGACTATTCACGTTCAAAAGGCTTTAAAGGTTTGCGCCCTATATCTCTTATTATATGCGATGAAACACAGCAGCTCAAGGATGAGCAATCTTTAAGACAAGCTATTGCTTCATTTATTCGTTCTGTAGATGCAACGATAAAAAGCCGTGTTATACTCGCAGGAAACCCCGAAATGGTAAAAGCGCACTGGTGGAATGCTTACTGTCGTAAATACCGATATGCCGGGGTTTATGAGTTCATTGACGCTAATTACCTAAGCATATATAAATATCTTTCAGAAGTTACAAGAACCGAAATAGAGAACGAGCGAAAATACAATCCGCTTATGTACAAATTCCTATATCTAGGTGAACTTGATGAACTTGCCGGAGGTGCTTAATGAGACAGCCCTTTTTTATCTTATATCATAAACGGAACGTAATTTGATTTCCTTGGGTGCGCCCTCAAGAATTTTGATTCTCTTTGTTCCGAGATTAATATCAAAAAGTTATCCTCGAAAATCGGGTCGCTGTCGGGAGAGTAAAGCTCAACGCTCTTAGCATACGACTTCGCATGTATAAAAACCTCGCCATTGCATATCTCACAGCTAAGCTCCGGGTCAACGAAATCAAATTGCTTAGGATACGTGAAAATTACGCTTGAAAGGACCTTGCCGTCCGAAATAAATTCGTAGTAGAAATAGTTATTGCGCACATCGGTTTTAAGGAAATCCTCTTCCTCAAGCCACAATATGCTGAACGGCTCAACGTTGACTTCCCTCTCGGATGCCGAAATAACGGTTCCGTCTGTTTTGCAAAGTTCTCCGCGAACGTTGCAGTATCTCCTTATTCAGCGTAGAAATACATTGAATAACCATCAATACTAATAGGCAAAGTCGGTTCTTCCGTTCCGTCTGCGTATGTGGTCATAGCAACTCCGGCATAACCCGATTTACCGTCTATCGTGATATGGTAGTCCGTTCCTTCCGGATTTCTGTCCGATACGATGTAAGTTCCTTCATAAGTTTTATTGTTGGTGACATCGGTAATCATGATCTTACCGTCCTTTGCTACAAGAGTCATTTCAATAATCTTTGCTTCGGGGTGAGTTGTGCTTTCTTCTGCTGCCGCATCGTAAAGAACTTGATTATCTTCAATGTGCGTAATTGTGCGCATTCTCCATTCATAATCTTCAATTTTTACTTTTCCTACTCCACAAGCTGAAAGAGTAAAAATCATCGTTGTCACGAGTAGGAGAACTGTTATAGTTTTACGCATTTTTTCTTCTCCCGAACTTTCTTTTTTACACACCAATAAATTCTTATTTGCCGTTCCGATTTATCATAACATTCGCTCAGGCAAATGCCGCCATGCGGTCGGTAAGTTCCTTGACATTCTCTTTGTAAGCAAGCGGAATGCGGGCAGCCAAAGCGCGAAAAAGCTCAAGTGATTCCGCAAACATCTCCACCGCCAGCGTATGTCTGTCCGTCTCGTCATACAAAAGTCCCATAGCACGACAGACTCCGGCTAAATTCTCCGCATGCTCTTCGGGAACTCTCTCTGACAAACGGCGACAGATGCTAAGAGATTCGTTTAAAAGACGTTCTGCCTCTTCTCGCCGCTCTGTTTGACGGTACACGTCGCCAAGACGAGTCAAATTATTCGCTAAAAATGAACCGTAAGCCGCAAAACTTTCCTCTGCTCTCAATCGGTATACGGCAATAGCGGCACTAAGCGCCTCTTCTGCCTCGCTAAGCTGACCGCATTGATGATAGAAAGCTCCAAGGCTGGCATACGAGCCTGCAACATAGGTCTGATTTATCGGATTCTTTTCTACACATCTGCGTCGAAATTCCAAGCCAAGTTCCAAATGCTCTTTTGACTCTTTCATTCGCCCCTCGGCCAAATAAAGCTCTCCAAGATTATTGTGAATACGTCCAATGTACAGATCGTGCTGCCCCGGTTCCAAACGGTTAAGCTCAGTGCGTATACCGTAAGCCTCAAGGAAAAGCGGTTCTGCGCGCTCATATTTGTGAGTGCGAAAATACATATATCCAAGGTTGTTACAAATATTAGCATGATCGCCTCCGTGAAGGAGTCGATTTTTTTCTGACAGACGGCGAAGAATTGACAGTCCCGTTTGATAGGTTGGCTCAGCCTCTTTCATACGGTTGTTAATTCGGTACAGAATTCCTATGGAATTACAAGCATAGGCAAGAGATGCCTCATGACGGTCAGGATCCTGTTCTGCCAAGCCGAGCCATATAGTATACGCCTCGTGCAAAAGCTCCTCTGCTTCCTTCATTCGCTCTACGTCTCGGTAAAGGATGCCAAGAGCAGTGCAAACCTTAGCCCAGAAGGTCTCATCGACATGATCCATCCCCTTCAACTCCCAATACAGCTTTTCGCCTACTTCGGTAGCATAAGTGTAGTTTTTTTGTTCACGTAAAAACCATATGTAGCCAAGAATACAGGTGTAGTCCAAACGATGCCGACGCACTAAATCACGCGCCTTCTCATAAAGGGCTCTGATCTCGTCTGCCGTTTGCGCCAAGCAACCCTTTGCTTTCAATAAATTTATGTTCAAAAGATATTCGTCAAGATACGCGGCTATGCGCTGACGCCCCGCCTCCGCCATAGCTTCCTCATGTAGCAGTTCTTTTTCACGCTCTTGCTCATCAAGCACGGCAAGAGCCTCGTCAAGCTTACCTGCCTCAAACAGTTCAATAGCCTTACAGGTTCGATTCGTTGCATAACGATCACTGCTTGCGATACGTGTCAACTGAGTAGATGTCTCCAAAAGAAGAGCTTCGCATCGGTGTAGCTCTTCAGTTACGGCATCACGTTTTTTACTAAGGGAAACAGCCTTTTTCCAAAGCTCATTATCACCCGGACTTGCGAGGAACGCGATACGTACAGAAGCAAGCTCTTGATCTAACTTATCAAGCTCTTGCCTGAACTTTACAATAGCACTGTTATTCCCATAAAACGGGAGCTTATCAGGTTGAATCTGCGAAAAGAGCAAGCCGTCTATCCAAAGTCGTGAATCCTTTATCTCAAGCTTGGCATCCGATTCCGCGCGATCAAGAAGCTGTTGCAGGATTTTAAGCTTGAGAGAATCAATTTCCGAGAAGCGAGTATAATAATGCTGCAAGTCTTTATCAAGCTTTTGCATAAAAGAAAGCACGTCCGCCGCAATATCACCGTCTGTTTCTTTGAAGAAAGTAAAGATATGCGGCGCGCCTTGCTCCTTCAGCTTGTTAAGAGCAAAATCAAATTCTTCTCTTGTATATGCGCCAATCTTATGCCATACGATCACGTAAAAATAATCGCATTTTGCAATCACGTCGTTATATTCGTCCTGTTTTCGTGTCAAAACAAGCTCGTCTGACATTCCTTCGCACATATGCAGACGAAAATATATTCCATGGGAATGAAAACGGTCATTCAGTTCTCTGATATAGTTTCCTATCTCCATCCGATCGTTATGAAGGTCTGTGATTGATGAAGCAAGAAAAAGATCAATATATTTCATACGTCACCCCGTCTTTCGGTGATTTTTATTTTTCAGCCGTAATAATTTTTGTTTTTAAGAACCCTATATATCGAGCGGTAAGATTCAAGGCGGCTTTCTGCGATTTCTTTGTTAAGAGCGGCTCGCATTATAGCACACTCGTCGCTTCCCTCACCCACGTGGGCGCAATCGGCATATCTGCACTTACCTTTATATTTTATAAATTCACGGAAGGTCGGCTCAAGCTCCTCTGCCGAGAAAAAATCAAACCTTGAAAAATCTATGAGAGAAAATCCAGGTGTGTCTGCAATAAATCCGTAACCGCCTTCGGCAGAAACCTCAAAAAGCTCTACGTGACGGGTCGTGTGCCTTCCCCTTTCTATTTTCTTAGATATTTCTGCGGTGCTTAGGGAAAGCCCCTCAAAAAGAGAGTTCATAAGAGTGGATTTTCCAACGCCCGAAGCTCCGGCGAAAGCCGCGGATCTGCCGCCAGAAAGCTTATCTTTTATGTATTCCTTTATTTTCTCAATACCTGCGCCGTCAATCACAGAAGTAACGAATGCATCTATTCCCGCGAGATCGTATATGCTTTTATATTCATTTGCCGCCTCGGGTGAAAGGTCGGATTTCGTTATAACCACCACGGGCGTTATGCCGTTGTGCTCTGCTATCGCAATCAGCTTGTCCACCGTCTCAAGAACAGGGGCGGGTTTTTTTGATGCAAAAACGATAAAAATATAATCAAGATTTGCCACGGGTGGCCTTATAAGCGAATTTTTCCTCTCCTCAATTTTGGAAATCACTATTCCATCGGGAGTATCCTCATCGATGAATACGGTAACGTTATCACCGACGAGCACCTTTTCCTCATCTCTGTGAAGAGCTCCTTTTGCGCGGCAGGCAAGGCGGCTTATCTCACCGTTCGAATCCACTCTGACCTCATAAAGTCCGCCGAGACCCTTTACTATTTTTCCCTTTTTTTCGGTTGCCAAATGAAAATCTCCGTTCTTATATTTTACCCGAATTGTTATTTCTGCGAAGCTGACCGCACGCGGCGTTTACATCAGCGCCGAGACGGCGTCTCACAGTTGCGACAACACCAAATCTCTCAAGCGTTTTGGCGAAATTATTTGCCGACTCGGTGCTGCCCTCTTTAAATCCCGTTTCCTTAACCTCGTTAACTCTTATAAGATTAACGTGAATCGGCGCGCCCGTGCCGCGAAACGCCCCCTTAAGAAGAGCCGCAAGCTCCTCTGCGTCGGCGGTAGTGTCATTTTTTCCGCTTATGAGAGTGTACTCGAAGGATATTCTTCTCCCCGTCTTTTTATAATAATCAACACATGCGTAAAGAAGCTCGCCTATATTCCACTTTTTGTTAACAGGCATTATTGCAGAGCGCTTTTCATCGGTGGATGCGTGAAGAGATATAGAGAGCGTTATCGGTATATCCACCTCGGCAAGCTCGTATATTTTCGGCACGATTCCGCATGTCGAAAGGGATATATGCCTATAACCTATATTAAGCCCGTCGGGATGGTTAACAAGCTCTAAAAATTTGACCACGTTATCAAAATTATCGAGCGGCTCGCCGATTCCCATCATAACGATATTCGAAACTCTCTCGCACGAATCACAGGATGCGGCGATAACCTGCCCCAGAAGCTCCGACGGAAGAAGGTTTCTGATTTTACCCCCGATAGTCGAGGCGCAGAATTTGCACCCCATCATGCAACCGACCTGGCTTGATATACAGAGCGTATTTCCGTGCTTATACTTCATAAGAACGCTCTCAATGTACTCGCCGTCGTGAAGGCGGAAAAGATATTTCACAGTTCCGTCTATTTTTGAGGTCAGCTTAAGCTCTGTTTTAGGGAGCGTATCAACCGTAATTTCACGTAGCTTCTCACGGAGCGACTTTGAGAGATTAGTCATTCCGTCTATCCCGACTCCCGCGTGGAGCTTTGGAAAAACCTGCTTCGCTCTGAACCTCGGCTCCCCGATTGAAACGAAGAAGTCCGCAAGCTCTGTATCCGTCATTGAATATAAATCAATTTTTTCTGTCATAACCTATCTTAACTTTCCTTTTCAAGAAGACAAACAAAAAATCCGTCGGTATTATGAATATGCGGAAGGAAGGTAATTCTTCCGTTTTCCGAATTAAAGCCTCCGACACTGAAATCGACGGCTTTAAAATTGGTGTTTTCACTAAGAAATCTGTCTACGACACAGGTGTTTTCCTCGGGCAGAATCGTACAGGTCGAATAAACCATTCTCCCCCCTGCCTTAAGATATTTAGCCGACTCGGTGAGTATCGAATACTGAAGCTCGGGAAGCTCCCCGACACCGTCCTCTGACCTATATCTTAAATCCGGCTTTTTGCGAAGAACTCCGAGTCCGGAGCACGGAACGTCGCATATAACCCTGTCAGCAGTAGAAAAAAGCTCCCTATCTGGCAGGTTCGCATCGCGCGTAAACGCCGTAACGTTTGCAAGCGAAAGTCTCTCAGCACCACCCGAAATTAATGAAATTTTGCTCTCATGTATATCAAAAGAGGTGACACGTCCCGACCCATTCATAAGAATTGCAGCAGCAAAGCTCTTACCGCCTGGCGCCGAGCAAACGTCAATGATATTCTCATTTTTCTGCGGTGAAAGAACCCAAACTGATGCGGCGCATGCCGCATCCTGAACAAAAAATTCCCCATCGGAAAAGCCGGGAAGGCGCGTCGGGTCAACGCTGCCCTCTATTCTGACGGACAGAGGGGATATTTCCGGAATAGATACCTCATAGCCGGCCTCTTCTAGCTTATTATAAAAATCCGATAGCGAAATTTTCTCTGTATTTACCGTTAGGTCGGTGGGTGCTTCCTTTCTGTTTGCGAGAAGCAGCTTTTCTGCCTCATCCTTACCGAATACCGAAATAAACCTTTTAACTATCCATACGGGAAAGGAGTACTTAACCGAAAGATATCTCGCGTAATTTTTGTCTTTATCCGGCAAAGGAAGATTATTCCTCTGCCTGTCTATTGCTCGAAGAACACCGTTAACAAATGAACGCTCTCCCGAATTTCTCGCAAGCTTTACGCTCTCATTTACGGCGGCAAAGCTCGGTACGGAATTCATATCAAGAAGCTGACATACTCCGAGCCTTAAAATATTTTTAGTTGTTATATCAATTTTATCAATGCTTCTGCCAGAGATAGCCGATATGTAATAATCGTAGGTCAGCTTATTCTCAACCGAAGTGTAAAGAAGAGAGGTAAGAAAGGCTCTCTCCTCGGGCGAAAGGATATCCGCCCGATGGGATGCAAGAGAAAGATTTATATATTTTCCAAGGCTCTCATATTCGTAAAGAAAGGAGAGAGCAAGTTTACGTACGTTCATTTTCTGCGCCTTCCGTATATTGCAAAAAGCCTTAAAACTTGTATTACTGTAACGAAAAGTGCGGCAACGTAGGTCATAGCCGCAGCTGACAGAACCTTCTTTGATGCGGTAAGCTCCTTATCCGAATACCATCCGCTCTCCCTGAGGCAATTAAGAGCCCTTCTTGATGCGTTAAATTCACACGGGAGGGTTACAAGCTGAAAAATCGCAGTCACAGAAAAAAGTCCTATTCCTATCATGACGACAAGGTATCCTATATCTCCCATTCCGGCAAAAAGCGACATAAGTGCGCCAAGAAGAATAACTATCCATGAAATGCGGGATGCAAAAGTCGTTATTGGAACAAGCTTTGAACGCACTACTATCGGAAAATATCCCTCAGCGTGCTGAATTGCGTGACCCGCCTCGTGAGCCGCAACGCCTATAGCGGCTGCAGAGCGTGACGAGTAGACCGAATCGGAAAGACGGAGTACGTTGCTTCTCGGGTCGTAGTGATCGGTAAGACTGCCCGACACACGCTCTATTCTCACGTCGTAAAGACCTTTGGATGAAAGAATCATCTCTGCCGCCTCGGCAGCTGTTTTTCCTCTGAAGGTATTTACCCTTGAATACTTATTAAACGTTGTTGAAACCTTAATCTGCGCATAAAATGAAATAAGAATCGCAATGATGAATGCAGGATATAAAAAGAACTGATACATCACTCAAGTATATCTCCTAATTTAATTTTTCTGCCGCGAACAAAATCGCCCGCGCTCATCCTTCCCTTCCCCTCGGGGATAAGAGAGGTTACACGTATAGCATCCTTGCCGCAGGCTACGGTTATATATCCGTCACCCGAGGAATTAACCTCGATGACCTCACCCGGATTTCCCGACATTTGAACAACTCTCTCACGGCATATTTTAAGCATTTTTCCGTTAAGATATGCAAATGCTCCGGGAATGGGGGTAACTCCCCTTATTCTTCTGTCAACAACAGCGGCGTCATTCGCAAAATCAATCTTACAGTCCTCTTTCTCGACCTTTTTTGCGTAGGTCGCAAGAGAGGCGTCCTGCTTCGTTCTGACTGCTTTTCCGCCAAAGATAAGCTCAACAGTCTTGGAAAGAAGCCGTGCGCCTATCTCTGCCGAACGGTCGTGCACCGATTCAAAATCGTCAGTCTCTGTTATCGGGAATCGCTCGGTTGTAATAATGTCACCCGTATCAAGTCCCTCGTCCATATACATTACCGTAACACCCGTCTCGCTCTCACCTTCCATGATTGCTCGTTGCATGGGGGCTGCTCCTCTGTACTTCGGAAGAAGAGATACGTGTAGGTTTATACAGCCGTATTTCGGATAGTTAATCACCTCGGGGGGTAATATTTTTCCGTACGCTACGACAAGGATTATGTCGGGCGCAATTTCCGAAAGAAGATTTAAGAAATCTCCGTCCTTAAGCGTTTTCGGGGTGTATACGGGTATACCGTTCTCCATTGCTAAAGCCTTCACCGGAGTAGGTGTCATAACGTTTCCGCGTCCGCGCGGCTTATCCTCACGCGTCACTGCCGCCGCGATATTCTTTTTATCGTCTATAAGTCTTTTAAGACAGGTTGCCGATATTTCGGGCGTGCCCATAAAAAGAATTCTCATTTTTAGTCCTCTTCAAAAGATTCTGTTTCAAAATCGGTATAAAGCTTACCGTCGAGGTGGTCGCA
>JAZSGJ010000107.1:0-3281 GCA_045532675.1 Eubacteriales bacterium
CTCACGGATACATGCCTGTCGGCACAGGATACGTTCAAGTCGTGGCTTGATTATTTCAGGGTTCCTTATGAGGAATGATATAGCACCTACCGACAGGAAAAGGACAGAGAATGTAAAAACACTCTCTGTCCTTTTTTTGACAAGCACTGCATTTGTGAACACAAATGCGATTATTTAGTTGTCGATATGCCTCGCACTGCTCAGCTCGATATGTTTTTTATACCTTATGTGCGAAAAAATTAGTGTCGGCTTTCTTGACTGTGGTTTCTGCGTCACATTTGACGTTGTTTAAAATAATGTTACCTTCCGACCACTTCTTTACGATACAGCTGAGCCTTCCATTGATGTTTACGTTATCAAGTGTTACTCTCTTGAAATGACCTGCGTGGATAAGGCTTTGCTCGTTCATTATCTCGTTCAGGGTAATATCAACGTTTTGCAGGGTGAGGGATACCTCCTCGCCCTCTTTACCGTAAAGATTTATAGGCATTCTGATATCAGTTGCCGTTATGTTTCTGAATTCTATGTTGTTAAGCGGACGGTATCTCTGCCAGGTTTCGTTTCCCGAAAAATTAAAATGCAAAAATCTGTCGGCATTTTCAAATACGCAATCGGCAATAATGATATTTCCCGGAGTTACGGGAATGGGCATACTGTAATCGGAATAATAAGTGAAGATCGAAAGCATATTGCTTCGGTGTCCTTCAAGAGCCGAGGGGGCTGAAGCTGCTTTTTCTTTTTTGGTAAGACTACCTCTGAAGCAGTATTTTCCGGGGCCGTACATACGGCAACGCGCTACGTATGCGTTAGTGCCTCCGAACCTCATTGCACTGCAGCTTGAATTAAGTATACAGTCTGAGACGTAAAGATTTACGTTTCCAAAACCCGCAATACAGTCGTCACCCGTATAAAACTCACAGTTTGTCACGGTTGCGTTTATGCAGTCGAAAAAGTCAACTCCGTCGTGACCTTCCGTTACAAGAATGTTGTCCATCGTTATATTCTTGGAAAAGAGAAGCCAATGTGCCCAGTTACCGGTCTGACGTATCGTGTATCCGCTAAGCTCTATTCCCTCGCAGTTGTAAAAGCATATTCCGTGCGGACCGCGGTAGTCCTCCTCACCAATTGCATCGAAGCAGTTCATACCGTCGATAATCGAATTTCGCTCTCCGATTATTTTGATGTTTTTAGCATCTATCGCTCTTATTAGAGCATTGTTCCAACGGCTTCCGGGCAAACGGCGAAAACGGTAATTCGGATCGTTTTCATTATACTCCGTTTCACCGTGAATGGTGCTGAGATGAACGTAAGGTGCGTCGGTTATCCTGCTTTTATCAAGAGGCTCGACGGTATCATTTAAATAGTTGAAATAATCCTCGGGATCGTTGCTTCCCATAAGATACGCACCGCTTTCAAGACGCAATGTGACGTTGCTTCGGAGGCGAATATCTCCGAGACGGTATTTTCCTTTGGGTATAATTACCTCGCCGCCGCCTTGCTTAAAGCAGTTATCGATGGCGTTTTGTATTTTTTTGTGCTGAAGCTCAACAGCTCCGTCTGTAAGTCCGAAATCCTTTGCGTTTACTGTTATCATCTTTGTATACCTCCTTGACTTTTAAAAAGATGTCCGCTATAATGTAATTATAACACACATTATAATTATAAATCTAACAGAAAAGAGTACAAAAATATAAAAATCGGGTACTGATATGAAACAACTTGATTTGAAGGAAACCAACATTGCTCACTGTACGGGAAAGCTTCCGATGAGAGTGTATGACGTCGGGGGCGTTTACTGTCATTGGCACGAGGAATACGAGTTTCTGATAGCGCAGAACGACGTATGCGAGTGTATAGTGGATACGGTTAGATACTATTTAAAAAAGGGAGAATGCATTCTCGTTTTCCCCGGTGAGCTTCACACTGTTTTAGGAAAAGGAGCTCGCGTGAATGCAGTGGTATTTCACCCGTCTGCCGTTTGCGGATCCGAGCTTAAAGAACTGCTTTCACCTGCCGTGAGGTTCAGACGAAGATACGGAACGCAAGAAGGCGACAGCGAAATAACTGCCGCTCTTAATGAAATATGCCGCATATCCAAGGATCCAAGGACTGGGTACGAGCTTCTTATGAAGGCGTGTATTATCTACGTCATCGGCAAGCTTTATGAAAATAACGATTATGAATTAAATGAAAAGATGCTTGTAAAAAGCAACGTTTTTACCAAGGTGCTCGAATATACCGAGCAAAGCTTTTTCGATCCTTTTCTCGGTCTTGATAAGGTTGCAAAAGAAACTCATTTCAGCAGATCATACGTCAGTAAGCTTTTCAGAGAAAACACCGGTAGCTCCTTTTGTGAATATCTTACCTCGCTCAGATTATCAAAAGCGTGTGAGATGCTGCACTCGACAGACAGCTCGGTGCTTGACGTTTCACTTGCGTGCGGATTTCAGAACGTAAGCTACTTTATCCAGGTTTTTAAAAAACGCTACGGTATGACACCTCTTGTTTTCAGATCAAATAAATAAAAAATGCTACCGCTTTCGGCTCACCGCTTGTTTTTTCGTTCCTCAAAATTTGCATTGCAGCAGGCAAAGATAAGCAAAGCTGTTGAAATATTCATAAAAATATGATAATTAGCAAAGCTATTCTTCAAGAATTGGCAACGGCACACTATGACACTAATCTTTTGTTAAGTGTCATAATGGTTATTTGTGCCTTGAAAATAGGGGAGAAAATAGCGTTTCGGAAGTGCTGCGGTGCACAAGCGGTGCATACTCCGAAACTTAACTCGTCCTTAAAATGCCGAAAACCCTTATAAATCAAGGCTTTTGAACAAAAAAATAAGAACTATAACCTCGATACGCAACGTATCAAAATTATAGTCCTTATTTGGTGCGGGTGACAGGACTTGAACCTGCACGGGGGTACCCACTGGATCCTAAGTCCAGCGCGTCTGCCAATTCCGCCACACCCGCATATAAAACGGCTAATAGTTGCCGCTCATATATTCTAACACATTATTAAATAAAAGTCAAGCAATATTAATAGATAAAAAACCGCCTTTTCAAAGTAAATGCTGTCAGGATTGTTGATCTCAACGATCTTTTTTGTTACGCCCTTTATCATAATAATTACCTCGCAGAATCATAATTATATTCTGATTATTGGTAATTTTCGGGATATTATTCATTTTTCCGGAAGATTGCGTATATAATGGAAAAGATACTGCTGTGCGATACCTGCATTTTCACTGAGATATTCCGGAAACCCGTCCGGATAAT
>JAZSGJ010000097.1:0-3299 GCA_045532675.1 Eubacteriales bacterium
ATCTTGTACTTATATTATAACATATTTATTTTATTTTGTATATATATAATAAATATTTTTAAAAATAATGTTTTTATCTTTTTCGACATTACTTTATTATTTTATTATTCGGACTCTTGAATTTTCCGCAAGTATATACTATAATTAAACAAAAAAGGAGGTGGCGAGGTGCTTTTAACTCTATCAGACAATACTGAATTGTTGCGACGCTTTGAAGCGATATACTTTTCCGAGAGTATATTTTCGCTTTTCAGCTCGGTCAAAAACGCATCGAATTTCGTCGAATTTGAGACGAAAGCGATAGATTTTGTCATCATCGATGCAAGCGCGTCATTAAAGGAAGCTCGCATGGCGCGCAATAGATTGCGTTCTGTTTTTCCTTGTGCAAAAATAGTCTTTTGGGCAAGCAAGCCTCTCTCATCCGATCGTAATTTTACGCTTTCTTCGATAGATGAAATATTGAATTTCGTCGGAGAGATCGCAAAAAAAAGAAAAGCCTTTTTCGACGACAAGCTCTTTAAAATCGTTCCGCACGATACAAACGCGCGGCTTCTCGGCTATCCGTTAAGACTGACGAAAAACGAGCATAAGATACTTTTGCTTTTAGCAAGCGAGACGGGACGGGAATTTTCTTGCAGTGAGATCCTTTCTCTCGCTTTTCCCTTTTCTCAAAATTTATCGAATAACCAACTCGCCGTTCATATCTGCAATATAAATAAAAAGGCGGCGTTGATCTCGGGAAGAAAGCTCATTCTCAATCCGCACAAAAACGGATACGTTATAAATCCCGAGCTTTAAGGTCATATCGTCACTTCTCCCCGAATATAATAATATTAACTGTTAATATTTTAAGGGGACGGAAAAATGAAAAATTATCACTCGTACATATTTGAAACTGTAAGCTCACTTTCCAAAAGTCTGATATACGCCGAGGCGGAGCTTCGCGGCTCTGTACTTTGCCCCGGGATCAACGGTGCAACCGTTTTCTACCGACACGTGAGAGAAAACGGAATTTTTGTTGTCAGCACGGTGTTCGGCTTGCCCGATGACCGCGGGACAAGATGCTATGAAATGCACGTGCGCGGCGGTCCTTTTCCCCATCCCCTGCAGAGAAACGAAAGTCTTAATGCTCTGGCAAGCGGATTTCACAGAGATATGCTGACTTTGCCCGACATTTGCGGCAACGGCGGATTTGCATTTTCTGTGTTTTATACGGAAGAAATAGCGCGAAGTGATCTTCTCGGCAGAAGCATCGCGATATTTCCAAAGGGCTCGTCCTCTCAAAAGCCCGACGAAGCTCTCGCCAGCGGACTTATTTTGCCGGTATAAATGTGTTAAAATTCCGCGCAAAGAAGAATTTGATCGTTAAAAACTTACAAACATAATAAAAAAGATCCGCGCCTGTTGATCCTTCAAAGGCGCGGAATTTTTAATTATCGTTCTCTTCCCTGACAAAAATCAGTTCATCGGGCAGATCCGAGGAAACATAGTCGAAATTATATTCGGGATCATTGATAGTAATCATATCTTTTTCCTTGTCGTATTTCCAAAATACGTAAGTATATTCCTCTTGTTCAGAAAACACAGCGTCTGTGTCTGTGGGATCGACCTCAACCAAAATAATAGTTCCCGGCTCATAGCCAATAAAATAAAAGCCGTAAACTATTTCACCGTTTTTTGTATCTGTGATCGTGCCACCAAATTGATCTTTATCAAATATTATTTTATATTGACCGGTTTGATCGATCCAGACGCTTCCTTCCGATAGCAACGCGTCTCTATGATGATTTATTATCGCACCCCTTATCGGTATGACAAGAAAAATGTATGTGGAGGCAACAATCAGCGCGAGAAAAGATATAACAATAATGACAATATATAATTTTTTCATTGGATCTTTTGCTTTAACGTTCATTTAGCCCCTCCTGATGTCTTAGATTTTCTTGTGTTCATTATACAGTATTTTTTTTGATATGTCAAGTCGGCGTCTTTATATAAAAAGCATATTTAAATATGTGTGATGGTGAATTTTAGTTTATATGAGCAAGCGGTACGAATTTAAAGGCTTCCCCTTGAGGGGAAGCTCCCGCGTGAGCGGGTGATGAGGTGTGGCCACCAAAGGTGGCGTTATCCTTAATTTATAACGTTTTTACACGGATGCTTCGCATCCTACACCTCATCCGTCGCCTATGGCGCCACCTTCCCCTCAAGGGGAAGGCTTTAAAACGCTAAACTAAAATTTACATTCCCTGAACCGTCAACTGACAAAAAGCTGTCAGTCACAAAATGCGGAAATAATGTATGATATATACGGATAACAGACCTTTTCCTTTTGCCGCAGAAGAAAGGAAAAAATATGAAGATCCAAATAGATCATTACACTCCCGTTCCGACGGTCGCCGTTATTGGCTGCGAGCAGAGCTTTGGCTGTGAGCGGCTTGAAATCGATTTCGGGCGAGAGTGGAAAAAACTCAAAAAATACGTTACCCTTTATCCTTCCGAGGACGAAGCGGACGCAATAACAATCGAATACAAGCGCATACCCATCGAAATACCTGCAAAAGTGTATGAAAAAGCAGGCGTTTGCCGATACGTCATCCGAGGTGAAAGCGACAAAAAGAAAATAGTCTGCAAAACAGGCTATTTGAGCGTTCTCAAGGCTCCCGAGGAGCTTCACCCAACCGAAGACGCCGCGACTCCGAAAAGAAAGGGGGCGTCGGTATGACCTGGGAAATAGCTGTGGGAATGTTCACCATTGTAGGCGCTTTTTCGGCGGTTATGCAGGTGGTAATGAAGGTCAACAAGACTCTCGTATGCCTCGACGACTCGGTAAAGCAGCTGAAAAAATTTATGGAGAAGCAAGCGAGAAAAAACGAGGATTTCGTCAAAAAGCTCGCTCAGCACGAGTTGAGGATTTGCCGTCTCGAAGACTCCGGAAAGGAGGCTAACGATGGAAAAGCTTGAATTTGCTATTGCACTTCTCTCTTCAATCGCGGCTATAATCGCTTTGGCGGCGAAGCTATGGCAGACGGTTGCGTCTCTCATCAACGAAAAAAAGTATGCGCAATTGTTCGACCTCGTATCAGATGCGATCGTTGAAGCCGAAGCTATATACTCGCTTTCGGGTGAGGAGAAAAAAGCAAGAGTTATGGAAACAGCGCAAAAAGCCGCCGACGCTCTCGGAATCGAGGGCTTCGACGCCGAACGCATATCCGCTCTCATCGAAACGATAATTGAAGTGACCAAAAAGGTAAACGTAAATAACTAACGTATCCCCTGCGGCAACGCCGTAGGGGGAT